>JANMVW010000387.1:0-2458 GCA_031393555.1 Acidobacteriota bacterium | reverse complement strand
CGGCGCGCTTCCTCTGGTGCTCCACCGTGACTTCGATTTCGACTTTCGTCCCGGCGGCAAAGTGGGGACGCTTCACATGCGCGAGCGCCAGCGGTTGCTTGAGCAACGGAGACCAGCATCCGCTGGTCGCATACCCCACCTGCTCACCCCCCACGTAGATGGGCACGGAGGCGCGCCACGGCACGTTCGCGATCTGGGGCGGCAGATGGTGCGCGGCGAACAACCGCTCGAACGAGCTCCAATCGATCGCAAGGCCCACGAAGCCCCACGCCGCGCCGCGTGCGCGCTCGGCGGCCAAGGCCCTTCGACCGTTGAACGGCCCTTTGGTCGCTCCGACAGCCCAGCCCAGGTTGATTTCAAACGGCGAGGACTTGCGCGCCTCGATCAACGCGTGATGGGACGAGTAGTAGTCCACGTCGAGCATGATCAAACCGGCTTCGATCCGGGCGATGTCGAGCGCCCAGACGCCCGCGGGGGTGATGCCGTAGGGCGTTCCCGCCTCGACGAGCGCGTCCCACAGCGGCAAGGCGCGACCGGCGTCCACCCAGATCTCATAGCCCAGATCACCGGTGTAACCGGTTCGAGAAATCGCCACCGGGATGTCGCGAAGCGTGGTGCGGGTGACCCGGAAGTACTTGAGCGTCGCCAGGTCCTGCGAGCAAATCGAGGCAAGAATCTCGCGAGAAAGCGGCCCCTGGAGGGCGAGCGTCGCCACTTTTTGAGAGACGTCGTCGATGGAGACGTCCATGCCGGCCGCGTTCATGTGCAGCCAGCGCACCGACGAATCGGCGCTCGTCAAGCGATACGTCGTCTCGTCGAGCCGGCTGAGCGTGCCGTCGTCCACGACCTTGCCGGCGGCATCGCACCAGGGCGTGTAGTAGACCTGCCCCGGCTTCAACTTGGTCACATCACGCGTGATCATCCGGTCGAGCAAGCGTGAGGCGTCACGCCCGGTGATCACGTACTTGTGAAGCGGCGATACGTCGAACAGGGCCGCGCTGCTGCGCACCGCCGCGTACTCGCGATCGGGGTGCGGGTCGTACCCGCTGGCCATCTGATAGCCGGCCCAACGACGCCAAGTTTGCGCGCGCACCAGCGCCGAGGTGCGCGGGTGGAACGGCGTGGTCTTCAGCATGGGACGCCGGAGTATAAGAGTGTGGCTGGGCCGGAACAAGCCTGTTGATCCCGGGTTGGTTTAGACTTCCCCCATGCACGTCGTTGTCTGGAAGTTCCGCGCTCGCCCCGGCCGCGAGGCCGACTTCGAGCAGGCCTACGGCGACCACGGCGCCTGGTCACGGTTGTTTCGCACGAGCGCGGGCTACCTCGGGACGGAACTCATGCGTGGGACGGACGGGACCTACCTCACGATCGATCGCTTCACGACCGAAGACGCGTATCGCGCCTTCAAGGACGCCGAGGCCGTGCGTTACGCCGAGCTCGACGCGCAATGCGAGGCGCTGACGATCGAGGACGCGCTGCTTTGCGCCATCGAGGCGTGAGGCACGGGGACACTCGCCTTGGCCTAGCAGCAGCCTCCGCCGTCGTAGCAGAACGTGGACGGCGTCACGAGGATGTCGGCCCGCCCGAGACTCTCGAGCTTGGCGGCGGTCTTGTCGCACACCGAAAGCGGCATGTCGCGCATCATGGTGTGACCCGCCTGATCGTCGAAACTCGGGTCCGCGCCGAAGTAGATCGCGTGACGCCCGGTGAAAACGCACGGACCGTCCGCGGGGACCTTGTCCTTGATCGCGGCGACTTCGACGCTTTCGAGGAGGATCGGCGCCTTCGTGCCGTAGCGGGCCGGATCGAGGACCCGGTACGGGCGCCGGGCGCGAATCTCGACGGTGCCGAACCCGGCCTCGACGAGCATCGCGACGTAGCGGTCGAACGTCGTCGCCCCCGAAAGACACATCGCGCGCAGGCGCTCGTCCTTTTGCAGGCTCGCAGGCAGCGGCGCGGGTGCGACGGGGTCGGACATCACGAGACGGCCGTGAGGCTTCAAGACGCGGTACATCTCGGCGAGAGCCGTCTTGAGGTCGCCCTCTTCGAAGATGTTGAACAAGCAGTTCTGGGCGGCGATGTCGACCGATGCGTCGGGAATCGGAAGCCGAAGCGCGTCGCCGTCGCGCAGCTCGACGAACTCTTCGCGATACCAGCGATTCACACGAGCCGCCTCGCGCAAGTTCGCTTGGCACGCGACGCGCATCCGCTCGACCGGATCGACCCCGATCACCGCCCCTCGCCTCCGGGAGAAGTAAGCGAACTGGAGGACCTCGAGGCCGCCGCCGACCCCGACGTAAAGCACGGTCGGCGACCCCGCGAGATCGCGCGGGTGGATGGTCGTGCCGCACCCGTAATTCATTGCGTCCATGCGCTGGGGAACCACCAACTCGGGAAGGGTCCACTTCGGCGTGGTCGTGCAGCACAGGCCCGCATCCGGAGTGTCCGCGGCGGCGGC
>JANMVW010000382.1:0-2472 GCA_031393555.1 Acidobacteriota bacterium | reverse complement strand
GACCGCAACGTCCGCGAGAGAAGGGTCGACCGATGCGGCATCGGCAACAGCGGCCGCTGCGAGACGCTCCATCGCGGCCAAAACGGTTTCGTCACGCCCCGCGTCCCCCAGCATCTCGAGCAGTTCCGGCCGCAGAGCCGTGACCGTTTCGGGCTCGCCGTCCCGCTTGACGGCGCCGAATCGCGAAAGGGCCGGCGCTAGGGTGACGCGCACGAAGGGCGCGAACGCGGCGTCGCGCCCTTCGGCGAAGAACGTCTCTCGAATCGTCGCGAGGCCCTTCACAACGCCGCCGATGACGTCCGGATCCGGGTCGGACGCAAACGACTCGAGCACCTTGACGTAGTCGTCGCCGTGCAGCTGCCCGGCGCTCAACAGGGCGGACGCGTTCCCCAAGAACCCGACGCGCTCACGCGTGTCGAGCATCCCCGTCGCCTCGGCTGCCAGACCCGTGAAAACCGCCGAAGGGACGGACCATCGGTAGTACCCGGCCTCCTCCGCGTTCGGGTGGATCCAAGTCGGAGCGGTCCCGACCTCGAGGGTGACGATTTTTTCTGCCCCAGCCAGCAGGACGCGCTGAATTGTTGACCCCGAGCCGTTCGGATAGCGCAGCGCGACCGGGATCCGCCAGAGCTGGGCATGCGGCGCCGCGGCGCCGGCGTTGAGGAAGCGGGTTTGCGTCAGCTTCGCTCGCCCCCCGGGAAGCAACTCGACGGTCACCAGCGGAACGCCGGGTTGATCGAGGAAAGAAACGAGCACCGCGCGCACGTTTTTCTTCGAGGCCTTTGAGAGCGCGTTCCAAAGATCGTCCGCGGTGGCGTTCCCATCGGCGTGCGCCCTCAAATAGGCCTGCACTCCCGACCGGAAGGCCGCGGAGCCGATCCACGCCTCGACCATGTGCAAGACCGCCGCCCCCTTCGCGTAGGCGAGCGCGTCGGCCGATTGCAACAGCGAGTCCATCGAGACGACCGGCTGCCGCATGGCTCGGGTCGACAGCATGCTGTCGAGGCTCATCACGCGTTGCGCGGATTTCACCTCGTCGACCGGCACGTTGAACTCGGGGAAGACCTCCGCCGTGATCTTGTCCTCCATCCACGAGGCGAACGACTCGTTCAGCCAGAGATCGTCCCACCACGCCATCGTCACGAGGTCTCCGAACCACATGTGCGCGAGTTCGTGCGCCGTGGTGACGGCGAGGCCCTCCCGGGCGTCGTCATCGACGGTCGAGGGATCGTGCAGGAGCAGCCGGTCGACGAAGGTGATCGCCCCGGGGTTTTCCATGGCGCCGTACCAGTACTCGGGGACGGCGATCAGGTCGAGCTTGTCGTAGGGGTGCTTGCTCGCGAAGTACCGCTCGAGCGCCGCGAGGATCGGCGGGGTCATCGCGACCGCCTGCCCGGCCAGGGCCGACTGCCCTTTGGTCGTGACCACGCGCGCCGGAACGGAGGTTCCGGGAATCGTCACGAACTCGAACGGTCCGGTCGCAACCGCGAGCAGATACGACGGCAGCGGCCGCGTCGTCTTGAACACGGTCGTGCGCTTCCCCTCGTGTACGGCCACGCTTTCTTCCAGGGTGTTCGAGATGGCGGCATCGTCGACGGGAACCGTCAGCGTCATGCGGTAAGCGATCTTGAACGCCGGCTCGTCCCAGCAGGGGAACGCCTCGCGGGCTTCGATCGCCTCGAACTGCGTGAACGCGTACCACGCGCCCTGGACCTGGAGCCGGTAGAGACCATTGGCCTGCGTGTCGAAGTTGTTCTTGAAGTCGATATGCAGGATGTGGCGCCCCTTCGGGATCTCTTGCTCCGCCACGGCCTCGACCTGGGCGTCGCCTTTCGCCTCGGCCTTCAGGCGGATCGGCTTCGACGAGTTCCCCGGCCGCCTCAGCGTGAGCTCGAGCAGGTCGAGCGCTTCGGCATGAAAGCGGAACGAACGAACCGGCCTTCTCACATCGAGGACGATGTCGACCGATCCGGTGTATTCGGGCTGGCGCGGGTCCAGTTCAAGTGCGATCGATTGAGACACGGGAACGACGTCGCGCCCGAGCCTCCCGAGCGGCGCCTCGGCCGCGGCGACCGCACCGATCGAAACGAAGGCGAGGGCCAACCCGACGGCGCGTCGCATCCCACCCACTACTTCACCGGCTGATAGATGTTCGTGGTCAGTTCGGCTTCAGGGGTCGTCCCTGGATCGCTGATGTACTCGTCCCACGGCGGCCCCGCGGACTCGTAGCCGCGCGCCGCCATGTAGGCCGCGAGCTTCTCGTAGCTCGGCGGCATCCCGCCGTAAGGCCCCTTGAACACGATTTTGAGGGCCTTGCCCGAGTACGTCTTCTTCACTTGGACCGGCGAATCGGCGGGAATGTCCTTTTCGGGAGCCTTGTCGACCGGGATCGCGGCGTCGAACCCATAACCAGTGTCGTCCCAGCGCGTGTTGATCGTGATCGGCGGCCCGGCCTGCTTCAGCCCCTGCGCC
>JANMVW010000310.1:0-9789 GCA_031393555.1 Acidobacteriota bacterium | reverse complement strand
GCGGGCGGGCTCACGGCTCCTCCCCGCCCGCGAGTCACCGCGCCGATCGCCTACTTGAGGCTCCACGGGCGGAACGAAGGCACGTGGTTCGACCCCGAAGCGGGCCGGGATGCGCGCTACAACTACCTGTATTCTATGGAGGCCCTGCGCCCTCTCGCCGAAACCGCGCGCGGCATGGGGGCGTCGGCGAGCGCGCTCTACGTGATCGCCAACAACCACTTCCGCGGACAGGCGTTCGTCAACGCGCTCCAACTCAAACATCTGATCCAGGGGATCGAGCCCGAGGCCCCGGGCGATCTCGTGGCGGAGTACCCGGAGCTGGGGACGATCGTCAGCGCGAAGCGCGAACGGCTCTTTTGAGCCCTACGAAGCGGCCTTCTTGCGGGCCGCCTTCGCGGCCGCGGCGGATTCTTTCTTGGCGGCGTCCGCGAGCAGTTGAGTCGCCAATTTCGCGTACTTGCTCCGCGGATACTGGTTGAGCACCTGATCGAGCCAGACCCTCCCCTCGTCGGGGCTCTTTGCGGCGATGAGCGTGCGGCCGAGCCAGTAGAACACCTTGTCCTTTTGACCGTACGACGGATAGGTGTCCAAGAGTCCGGTGAACCGCTCGGTGGCGGCCTGGTAGGCCTTCTTCTTCCAATAGAAATTCCCGACGATGAACTCGTGCTCGGCCAGCCCGTCTTGCCCCTTGCCGACGAACTGCCGGGCGGCGCGCGCGTAGGGGGACGTCGGCCAGCGCTTGTCGATCTCCCGGAAGTCCTCGATCGCGACCCGGGTTTGCCCTTGATCGCGGCTCGCGCTGTAGATCTGCTTGACCGAGCACATCCCCGCCTGGAACTGCGCGTAGGGGGCTTTCGGATGATCGGCGTACAACGTGACGAAATCGAGGTACTTCGAGCGGGCTTCGATCAACGAAAGGTCGTCGCCCAGGTAATAGGTCGCGTCGGCCAGGGCCAGGCGGACCAGAGGCTCGTACGTCGGCCGCTCGGTCTGGGTGAACTGGATCTTTTGAAGCAGGATCTTGGCTTTGCGCATCTGGCGGCGGGCCATCGCCGCGTCGACCTGAACCAGCGTCGCTTCCGCGGTGACGACTTCCGCCGCCGCCGCGCTCTTCTTCTTCACCGCGCACCCCGTGCCGCACAGGACAAGGGCCGGGATGAGCACCGCCACGATCGCTCTCACGCTCATTGTGGGTCCCCGGAACCGGCGAGACGGACGCGCAGGCTCTCCGGTAAACGCATGGGCCGGCCGTCCCGTCCGCACGCGGCATGCACCGTGAACCCTCTCGACAAGACGCGCGCGTCGTCCGATCGGCGCAACACGTACTCGAAACGCACGCGAACCCCTTCGGCCGCGGTCAGTCGCGTCTCGATCTCGATCAGCTCGTCATAGCGGGCCGACGCGTTGTACTCGGCTCCCGCCTCGATCACCGGGAAGAAGACGCCGTCATCGTCCTCGAGCGCCCCATAGGCACAACCCGCCTGGCGCATCAATTCGGTCCGCCCCAACTCAAACCACACGAAGTAGTGCGTGTGATGGGCCACCCCCATGCGATCGGTCTCGGGATACCGCACGCGGGTCGTCGTCCGGCAAACGCGAGGCGGCGCTGTTTGCTCGTCAGGCACGGCGCCCCTGCTCGGCGATCACGGCGAGCTTCCTCACCATGGCCTGGGTGGCGCCGCGAGAATCGTCGGATCCGAAGATCGCCGAACCGGCGACGATGATGTCGACCCCCGTCGCGGCCACTTCGTCGAGATTTTCGAGAGTGACGCCGCCATCGATCTCGATGCGCGTCCCGAGTCCGAGGCGATCGATCCAGGCGCGCAGGCGGCGCGCCTTGTCGAGCACGGCGGGGATCAGCGTCTGCCCTCCGAAGCCCGGGTTGACCGACATGAGAAGGACGAAGTCGGCGAACGGCAGGATCTCCGAAAGGGCTTCTAGCGGCGTCGCCGGGTTGAGAACGACCCCCGCCTTGGCGCCCGCCTCTTTGATCGCCGCAACGGTCCGGTCGAGATGGCGGGCCACCTCGACGTGCACCGAGATCATGTCGGCCCCGGCCTCCGCGAACGCGCCGACGTAACGGTCGGGCTCTTCGATCATCAGATGGCAATCGACCGGAAGTTGCGTCACCCGCCGTACCGCCCGGGTGACCGCCGGGCCGATGGTGATGTTGGGGACGAAGTGTCCGTCCATCACATCCACGTGGATCAGTGCGGCTCCACCGGCCTCGGCGTCTTTGATGTCGGCGCCGAGTCGAGCGAAATCCGCCGAGAGAATCGACGGTGCGATCACAGCGCCCACGCTGATGCTCCTAGTCCGCGACCGTCAACTCGACGACGTCGCGACGTGCGATCGGGTAACCGGACAAGGGCAGTTGCCCGACGATCGTCCCGGAACGCTTCCCCTCTCCGGGGACATGCCGCACCGCGCGGCTCCGGAACCCGCACAGGGTGATCCATTCCTGGACGTCGCGCAACGTCTTGCCCGTGAGGTCGGGCATGACAAAACGAGCCGCGCGCGGCCCGTCGGAGACGAGCCGGTGGACGCGGTCTCCGGAAACGGAAAGCGTGCCCGCGGCGGGGACCTCGTCGAGCACCTGCGACGCGGGAACCGCATCGTCGTGGATGTGCGCCTCCCAACCGGGCGTCAGTCCGAAACGCCGGAGCTCGAGTTCCGCTTGGCGCGCGGGTTGCCCGATCACCGAGGGCACGGTCAGCGTCTCCCCTCCGAGGCTGACCACGACGCGGATCGTGCGCCCGTGGCGCACCTGCGTGCCCGCCGCCGGCTCCTGCTGCACGATCCGGTCGACCGCGACGCCGGGGTCGCGGCGCAATTCGCCGACCTCGAAGACGAGGCCGAGCGTCTCCGCTTCGGCCAAGGCCTCCTCGCGCCCATGGCCGATCCAGTCGGGGACCTCGACGAGATTCGAGCGGCGGTCCGAGCGCAAGGCGACGCAAAACGAGGCGCCACCGACGGTGGCGACGAGAGCGACACCGCCGGCGATCCAGAAGAGCGCCTGGCCGGCTCGCGTCCAGTTCATCGGTACGAGATCTCGTCGGTGAGCTCGTTCGCGTCGCCCGAGCGCCGTGGGAAGTGCTCCGCCAGTCTCGCCCCCGCCTCGCCGATCGCGCGCGTCAGCCCCGCGGCGGGATCTCCCTTGACGAAGTCGTCTCTCAAAGCATCGCGCAGCGCCTCCCAAAAGGCATCGCCGACTTTGGCATGGATCCCCGCGCCTCCGACGATCGCGAACTCGCGGTCGTCGACCGCGACGTAAAAGAGGATGCCGTTGCCCTCGGCTGCGGCCTCCATGCCCAGACGACGGAACCAGCGCCCCGCGTTCGCCATCGCGCTTTTTCCGCAGCGCCGTTCCACGTGCACGCGGATCTCGCCGGAGGTTTTCGCTTCGGCCGCCCGGATGGCGGCGATGACTTGGGATTCCTCTTGGTCGGAAAGAAGCTGCCTCACCGGTCGCCGCCACCACGTCATCGCGTCACCATGATCCCGAGGCGCCGCCGCCCCCCGACATGCCGCCCCCGCCCGAGAATCCTCCGCCACCGCCGAAGCCGCCACCACCGAAACCGCCTCCACCGAAGCCGCCTCCTCCGCCCCAGAAGACCGGCCCGCTGCGGTAGGTGCGCCTCCGGCCGCTCCCCGTCATCCCGCTGCCCCGTTGCGCCCCGATGAGGATGAAGATGAGGAGGATCGCCAAGGGGAGGAGCACCGAAATCAGAGGAGCGACCTTTCGTTTTCGCGGGGGAGAAACATAGGCGCCGCGGGTGGCCGCAATGATCCCGTCACAGGTCGCGAGAATCCCCGCCGCCTGCTCCCCCTTGCGAAACGCGGGAAAGAGCTGGTCCTCGAGGATCCTCCGCGAAAGCGCGTCGGTGAGGCGATCCTCGAGACCGTAGCCGACCTCGATGCGCGCCCTCCGGTCGGCCATCGAAACCAGAAGCAAGACGCCGTTGTTTTTTTCCTTTTGACCCAAACCCCAGGTCTCGACGACCCGCACCGCCAGATCCTCGATCGCCTGGCCGTCGAGGGAGGGCACGAGGACCACGACCACCTGGTTCGAGCTCTCGCGCTCGAACGCGGCGAGCTTCCCTTCGATCGCCGCTTTCGAGGCCTCGTCGAGCACCCGCGCGTAGTCGTTGACGCGGGCCGCGGGCTTTGCGGGGACGTCGAACGCTCCGGCCGGCGACACGGCGGCCACGAGGGCGAGGGCGCCGAGGAGCGTGACGAAAGCGCGACGGATCAGAATCAGAACTTCACCTGCGGGACCTTGTCGGCCCCGGCGTCGGCCTGGAAGAACTCCTTCGGGCCGAATCCTCTAAAGCTCGCGACGAGCGAGGCCGGGAAAACGCGGATCGCCGTGTTGTAGGTCTGCACCGTCGTGTTGAATCGTAGGCGTTCCTGGGCGATGCGGTTTTCGGTCCCTTCGAGCTGCGACTGCAGTTCGAGGTAGTTCCGGTTCGCCTTGAGATCCGGGTACGCCTCGGCGACGGCCATCAGCCGTGAGAGCGCCCCCGACAGTTCGCCCTGGACCTGCTGGAACTGACGGAACTTCGCCGGATCGTTCAGGACTTCGGGGCTGACGACCATCTGCGTCGCCCGGGCGCGCGCATCGATGACCGCCTGGAGCGTCCCCTTTTCGAAGTTCGCGGCGCCTTTCACCGTTTCGACCAGGTTCGGGATCAGGTCGGCGCGACGCTGATAGACGTTTTCGACCTGCGACCAACCCGCGTCGACCGCCACCTGATTGCGCACGAGGCCGTTGTTGATGCCGACCCCCCAGACGAAGATCCCGCCAAGGACGGCGACCAGAATCAAAGCTACGACGCCGCAACCCAACATTGCCTTCATTTCGAACCTCCCTGATGCGTCATCCTATCTTCACTCCCCGCGCCGCGTCAGCAGCACCGCGAAGAAGCCGTCCATGCCGTCGTCCAAGGGGCTGGTGCGCAGGGCGAGGTCCTCGCCGAGTTTCGTCCTGGCCGCCGCGCTCAGGCCGCTTGACGGATCCGCACGCCCAAACTCCGGATGCTCGACGAGAAACGATGCGATCACCGCTTCCCCCTCCTCGGGTTCGATCGAGCAGACCGAATACACCAGCCGGCCCCCGGGGCGAACGAGCCCCGCTGCCGCGCTCAGGATCCGGCGCTGCCTTGCGCCGTGGGCGAGAAGGTCCTCGGGCTTCAGCCGCCACCGGATCTCGGGATGCCGCCGCATCGTTCCCGTTCCGCTGCACGGCGCATCCACGAGAACGTCGTCGAACGAGCCCCGAAACGGCGGGGGCTTCGCCATGTCACAGACCAAAGCCACGACGTTTTCGGCACGAAGGCGCTCTACGTTTTGGGTCAAACGCGACAGGCGCAAGGCGTGCCGATCGGCGGCGACCACCAGCCCATCCACGCCGGCGCGCGCGGCCAAAGCAAGCGTTTTCCCCCCGGGGGCCGCGCAGGCATCGAGGACCATAGGACCCACCGAAGGCCCGAGCAATCGCACCGCGAGCTGGCTTGCTTCGTCCTGAATCCAAAACGCCCCGTCGCGAAAGGCCTGAGTCCGCTGGGGCACTCCGGAAACCACACGCAGCGCTTCGGGGACGAAGCGGCACGGCGCGACCAGGACACCGTCGGCCGCGAGTGCCGCGCCGAGTTCCGCGGCCGAGCCCGCGGCAGGCCAGGGCGCGAGCACCGTGGCGGCGGGCTCGTTGTTGGCGGCGAGCAGAGCGTCCGAACGATCCCACCCGAAGCGGGAAACGACACGCTGCGTCCACCAGCCCGGATGCGAACGGAAGAGGGCGAGCGCTTCGATGTCCCCTGCGGTGGGAGGAAGGGGCTGCAGGGCGGAGCGCTCCCGCGCGATTTTTCGCAAGACTCCGTTCGCGAACCCGGCCGCCTTGGCCCAGCCCTCCTCCTTCACGAGGGCGACCGCGGTATCGACCGCGGCGTGGTCGGGGACGCGATCGAGGTAGAGGAGCGCATACGCTCCGATCCGAATCGCCGTCAGCACCGCGCCATCGAGTTGATCGACCGGCCGCGCGGCCGCCTTGGCGATGGCGTGATCGAGGGGCGCCCGGCGTCGCAGCACGCCCAGGACGATCTCGGTGAGCAGCGCCACGTCCCGCGGGTCGCGGATCTCGGCGCTCCGCGTTTCCAACAGCACCGACGCGAAGGCGCCGGCATCCTCGACCCTCCTCAGGATCCGGAACGCCTCACGCCGCGGGTTCGGTGCGTTCAATCCGATCTCCCGGACCCAGCAGACGTCCATTGACCGCCTCGCGGACTCCCATCGCGCGGCCTCCTTCGGGCTGGACCGAATCGACGATCGCCACGGTGCCGCCGCCGCACGCCATGCGGAGCCCTTCGGCGTCCAAGGACAGGATGGTCCCGGGGTCAGCCGCCGCGCTCACGCCGGCTACGGCCGCGGCTCCGACGATGCGGAGCCGCTTCCCGGCCCGCGCCGCCCAGACGCCGGGCCAGGGGTCAAAGCCGCGCACGCGACCTTCGAGCTGCCGCGCGGTCCATTCCGGATCCCACCGCCCATCCTCACGCGTGAGTATCGGCGCGGCCGTCGCCTGCGTGTGATCCTGCGGCTTCGGCGTCATCGATCCCGCGGCGAGCCCGCCGAGTGTCTCGACGAGCAGCGTCGCGCCCTCGGCCGCCAGGCGGCCCAGGAGAGCGGGCGAGTGCTCTCCCGGCACGATCGCCACGCGTCGCTGTCCCAGCACGTCGCCGGTGTCGAGCCCCTCGTCGATCCGAAATGTCGTCACCCCCGTTTCGATCTCGCCCCGCGCCAAGGTCCACTGGACGGGCGCGGCGCCGCGGAAGGCGGGCAGGATCGAAAAATGCAGGTTGACGGCACCATGACGCGCGGCGTCCAACACCGGCCGGGTCAGGATGCGCCCGTAGGCCACGACGACGAGCACGTCGGGGGCCTCATCCAGAAGGGTCTGGACGAACTGAGACGTGCGCACTTTCTCCGGCTGGATCACGCGCAGGTGACGGGCGAGGGCGAACTCTTTGACCGGGGACGCCTGCGGTGCCTTGCTGCGCCCGACCGGACGGTCGGGCTGGGTGCACACGAGCGAAACATCGTGCCCCGCGGCGAGAATGGCGTGAAGCGACGGCAGCGCCGTTTCCGGCGTGCCCAGGAAGACCACCCTCACGGAACCTGCGATCGCTCGTCGCCAGCCACCCAGTCCCCCGCCTTGATGCGCTTCCTGATCTGCCGCTTCAGCAGTTCGCGCTTCAAGGGAGACAGGTTCTGGAGGAAAACGCGTCCTTCGAGGTGCTCGATCTCGTGCTGCATCGCTCGGGCCAAAAGGCCGCGCGCGGTGATCGAGAACGTCTTGCCCGCAAGGTCCTCCGCCTCGACCGTTGCGACGAACGGACGCTCGATGTCGATCAGGACGTCGGGGAACGAAAGGCAGCCTTCCTCGGCGGTCTCGCTGCCGGACACCTCGACGATCCTCGGATTGATGAAAACGTGAAGGTCGTCTGCCTTTTCGCCCACCGAAAGGTCGACGACGCACACCCGCTTGCCGACGCCGACCTGGTTGGCCGCGAGCCCGATGCCGGGGGCCTCGTGCATGGTTTCGACCATGTCGCGCACGAGTGCCGCGATCTCGTCATCGATCCTTTCGACCCGCTCGGTCGGGGTCAGAAGAACCGGATCCGGATAGAGAACGATCTCGCGCGGCGCCATGGCCGGACGGTAGCATCGGCTGTAAACGAGCGTCAACGGGATCGTCCCTTGCGGGGGACGCGGACGTCCTCGCCGCGCGGCGACGCGTCGACGCGGAACTCCCGGAAAAGGAGGCGGATCGGGAGCTATTCGGCAACGCCGGCCATGGCACGCGAGGTGCATTGAGAAAGACCGTACTTGAGTTCGTTCCTCGGGAGGACGCGATGAAAACCCTGACCCGCACCATGACATCCTTCGCCGCAATGACCTTGGCCCTCGGGTTGTGCACGCCGGCGCTCGCACAGGCGGACGACCCCAACGGCTACGGCGACGGCTACCAGTCCGGCGCCTACGGCCGCGTCCGCTCCGCGGACGGCGGAGCGACGATCCTCCGCGCCGACGCCGAGAGCGGCGAATCCGACAGCGCGGGCGTCAACGCCCCTCTCTTCCCCGGGGATACGGTGCGGACGAACGGGAGCCAGAGGGTCGAGATCCAGCTCGCCGGCGGAACGATCGTCAGGATCGACCGGGCCGGTGAGGTCATCTTCCAGTCGCTCCCCAACCCTTCCGCCAAATACCGCGACAACACCGTCCTCGCGTTGAACGAGGGGACCCTGCGGATCACCTCGCGGCTGGGAGAAAAAGACGAGTTCCGCGTCGACACGCCCGCGGCTTCCGTCTACATCCTCGGAGAAGGCGAGTTCCGGATCGAAAGCGACGATCGCGGGGTCACCCAGGTGGCGTCGCTGCGCGGGGTGGTCGAGGTCGTCGGGAACGAGGCCTCCGTCCTCGTCCGGGGAGGCATGCAAACAGCGGCGGTCGCCGGCTCCGTCCCGGAGACCCCGAGCGCCTACACGGCGTTTTCTTCAGACGGCTTCGATCGGTGGTGCGACGCGCGTAACGACTTCTACCGCGTTCAAGATCGCTACGCCGGCACTTCCGATCCGTCGGTGACCGTGCCGGACGAGGTGCGCCCCTACCAGGCGGAGTTGTCGATTCACGGCAGCTGGACGATCGACACCACCTACGGAAGCATCTGGTACCCGACCGGCGTCGCCGTCGGCTGGCGCCCCTACACGGATGGGTACTGGTCCTACGGCCCCGGCGGCTACTTCTGGGTGTCGTACGAGCCTTGGGGCTGGGCCCCCTACCACTATGGCAATTGGCAATGGACCGGGCGCCGCGGTTGGGGCTGGGTTCCCGGGCCGGTCTTCGCGGGCGCTTGGGTGTCCTGGTCTTGGGGCGCGGCGTACGTCGGCTGGGCGCCGCTCGACTACTGGGGGCGCCCCGGTTGGATCGGTGGACCGTACTACGGCGGCTACTACGATCCTGGTTGCTGGACGTTCGTGAACTACAACAACATCAACGAACGGCACATCCCCCGCTACGCGGTACCGATCGATACGGTCCGCGACGACCTGCGCCACGCGACCGTCGTCGCTCGCGGCCCGCGCGTGGATCCGAGGCGCATCGCCGAATCTCCGGCTTGGCGAGAGCGCGCTCGTCGCGAAGTCGCGAACGACCGTTCGGCGCACATGAGCCCGGGAAACACCGATCGCCTCCCCGAGCGGAGGCTCGGAGAAGTCCAAGACCAGCTGAGGCGGCGGCCGTCGCAGGGCGTTCCCGTCGGACGCGCGCCGAGAAACGCCCCCTTCGCCGGCACGCCGAGGGACAACGGCGGCGCGCCGAGCACCGACCGGCGCACGACCTCCCCGAGATCGCGCCGGATTCTGGACGACCCGCGCGCCGGCTCACCGGCTTCGGTCCGTCCCGAAACGAGGGACGACGTCCGCGACCTCTATCAGAGGATGTCGCGGCCCCGTGAAACCCGCGGGCAAGAGGCGACCGCTCCGCGCAACACCGCGCCCCCGAACCGGACGCAGCAATCACGCGTGGAAGCGCCGCGTTACCAAGCTCCACGCGACCAAGCGCCGCGTTACCAAGCTCCACGCGACCAAGCGCCGCGCTACCAAGCTCCACGCGACCAAGCGCCGCGCTACCAAGCTCCACGCGACCAAGCGCCGCGTTACCAAGCTCCACGCGACCAAGCGCCGCGTTACCAAGCTCCACGCGACCAAGCGCCGCGCTACCAAGCTCCACGCGACC
>JANMVW010000288.1:0-7515 GCA_031393555.1 Acidobacteriota bacterium | reverse complement strand
TTCGCGCGCCGCACGGAGGTTCCAGTAGGCGTCCTCAACGGAGCGCAGCGTCGCGGTCGCCTGGCGCCTCAGCTCTTCGTGGCTGATGTCGAGGTTCCGTTTCGCGATGACCAGGGACGCGGTCGTGGCCTCCTTGCCGAGCCCCTTGAGAAGCGGCAGCTTGAAGCCCAAGGCCAGCCCGCTGTTGTAACTCGGGTTGTAGGACTTGAAGACGCTGTTCGAGTCGTCCCGGGTGCTTACGAGGCCCGCGCTCCACGTCGGACCGAAGTTCAGGAGGCCCGAAAAGCCTGCGCTCAGCTCGTCCTGCTTCGACTGGCTGGACTGAAAAACCTGGCTCGGCTCGGACCTCTGCTCGGAGTGCGTTATTCCGGCGTTGAACAGCGGATCGAAAACGGCCTTCTGGAACAGGACGTTTTGGTAGGAGATCTCCGGGTCTTTCTTCGCGATCGCCAGGTCGAAGTTTTGCTCGAGGGCGCGCGAGAGGCAATCGTTCAAGTTCATACGGACGGCGTCGGCCGGCTCGTCTTCGGCCGCGCGAAGGGACACAGGCAGAAACAGCGCGCCGATCATCGCCAGCGACACCAGGAACGTCCTTCTGAAGCTCACGTGCATCCTCCTGCTCGGCTTGCCATCCGGCATGCGCCGAAAGCTCGAAACCCGCCCCCGCTCCATGACGCAGCCCCGCGTCTTACAACGCACTGAAAGCGTATTACGTCCGCGCCCCGAGTGCGGTTTCACGAAGCGGCGGACGAGGATACAACGGGCGCGACGAGGTGACACGCCACCCGACGTCCGTCGCCTATCCCAACGAGCGGGGGCTCCTCGCGGGAGCAAACCGCCTCGGCGATCGGGCAGCGCGGGTGGAAACGGCACCCGGAAGGCGGCCGGACGGGGGACGGCGGCTCACCCTCGAGCACCCGCGCGGGCGGGGCCAGCGGGTCGCGACGCGGGGCGGCCTCGAGAAGGGCTTTCGTGTACGGGTGGAGGGGGTTGGCGTAAAGCTCGGCCGTGCCCGCTTCCTCGACGATCTTCCCGAGGTACATCACGGCGACGCGGTGGGCGACGTGGCGCACCAGGCGCAGATCGTGCGCGATGAAGAGGTAGGCCAACCCGCGCCGTTCTTGGAGCTCGGCCAGGAGGTTGACGATCTGCGCTTGAACCGATGGGTCGAGCGCGGAGACCGGCTCGTCGGCCACGACGAACTCCGGCTGGCAAGCGATCGCTCGTGCGATCCCGATGCGCTGGCGTTGTCCGCCCGAGAACTCGTGCGGGTACTTGTCGAGCGCGGCGCGATCGAGGCCGACTTCCTCGAGGAGGCCCGCCGCCCTCTCGCGCCGATCGGCGCGCCCCGTCCCGAGGCCATGGATGGCGAGAGGCTCGGCGACGAGCGTCGAGACGCGCATCCTCGGGTTCAGCGCCCCGTGTGAATCCTGGAAGACGATTTGAAAGCGGCGCCGCATGCGGCGCAAAGGCCCCGGCGCCAGCGCGAGCAGATCGGTGCCGTCGAATCTGACGCTGCCCGCGCCCGGTTCGATCAAGCGGATGAGCAGGCGACCCAGCGTCGATTTCCCGGACCCCGACTCACCGACGAGCCCCACCGTTTCCCCGGCGTGGATCGTGAGATCCACGCCGTCGACCGCGCGCACGCCGGGACCGGCGTTCCCGAACCACCCCGATCGCAACGGAAACGTCTTGACGAGCCCGCGCCCCTCGACGAGCGGCTTGGCGTTCACCGGCGCTCCGGAGCATAGAGATGGCAAGCGACGCGGCGCCCGCCCGGAAGCGCGAGGTTTTCGGGTTCTCTGGCGGCGCACGGGGCGAACACGTCGGGACAGCGGGGATGGAAGCGGCAGCCCGGCGGCGGCGCTACGGGATCCGGAGCGTTTCCCCGAAGGGCTCGCAACCGTTTCCCGCGCCCGTCGTCGCCGTCTTCGGGCATCGCGCGGAGGAGGGCCCGTGTGTACGGATGCTTCGGATCGGCGAACAACTCCTTGGCTTCGGCCTGTTCGACGAGCCGGCCCGCGTACATGACGCCCACGCGGTCGGCGACTTCGGCGACCACCCCGAAATCGTGCGTGATCAGAAGCACCGTGAGGTTGTACTCGGCCTTCAGTTTGCGAAGCAGGTCCAGGATCTGCGCCTGGATGGTGACGTCGAGAGCGCTGGTCGGCTCGTCGGCGATCAGGAGAGCCGGGCGGCACGAGAGCGCAATCGCGAGCATCACCCGCTGCTTCATCCCCCCCGACAGCTCGTGGGCGTACGACGAGGCTTGACGTTCCGGATCGGGAAGGGACACCGCCGCAAGCAGCCGCACCGCCTCGCGCCAGGCCTCCTTGCGCGACAGGCCCTTGTGGATCCGCAGCGACTCGCCGACCTGCGTGCCGATCTTCATCACCGGATTCAACGCCGCGCCCGGCTCCTGGAAAGCGAAGCCGATCCCGGCCCCTCGCACCTGGCGCATTTCTTTTTCCGAGAGGGTCATCAGATCGCGGCCCTGGAACAGGATCCGTCCGCCGGCGATCCGGCCGGGCTCGACGAGCCGCAGGATCGCGTAAGCGGTCGCCGTTTTTCCGCAGCCCGACTCGCCGACCAACGCATAGGTCTCGCCCGCCTCGAGCACGAGGTCGAGCCCGTCCACCGCCCGCACGTCGCCGCGGGGGCTGTCGTAACGGACGTCCAAGCCTTCGATCGACAAGAGGGGCGGCATCATCCGGGATTCTAGCGCCCCTTGGGGGGCCGCCTAGAACGCAAACGTCTCGCGGTGGGTTCCAAACACCCCGCGCAGGCGGTCGGCGATCTCACCCAACGTCGCGTGAGACTCGACCGCGGCCAGGATGGGCGGCATCAGGTTGGCGTCGGTGCGCGCCGCGTCGTCCACGCGCCGCAGCGCGGCGTCAACCGCCTTGGGGTCGCGGCGGCGACGAAGCGCGGCCAGCCGCTCGCGGCGCGCGCTCTCGGCCGAAACGTCCACCTTCGAGAGGGGCGGTTTCACCGCGTCGCTCGCGGTGAACCGATTGACGCCGACGACGACGGCGTCCCCCGTTTCGACCTGTTTTTGCCACCGATACGCCGCCTCATGGATCTCGCGCTGCTGGAAGCCGCTCTCGATGGCGCGCGTCGCCCCCCCCATCGTGTCGATCTTGGCGATGTACTCCACGGCGCCCGCTTCGATGGCGTCGGTGAGCGACTCGACGAAGTACGACCCGGCGAGCGGGTCGACCGTGTCCGCCACTCCGGTCTCGTGAGCAATCACCTGCTGCGTGCGCAGCGCCAAGAGCGCCGCGTGTTCGGTGGGAAGTCCCAGGGCTTCGTCCATCGAGTTGGTGTGGAGGGACTGCGTTCCTCCCAAGACAGCCGAGAGCGCCTGCAGCGCGGTGCGCACCACGTTGACTTCGGGCTGCTGCGCGGTCAGCGTCGAGCCGGCGGTTTGCGTGTGGAACCTCAGCTTCCCCAGCTCGGGATCGAGGACCCCGAAGCGCTCCCGCACGATGCGCGCCCAAAGGCGGCGCGCGGCGCGGAACTTGGCGGCCTCCTCGAAGAAGTTCGCGTGCCCGTTGAAAAAGAAGGACAGCCGCGAGCCGAAGGACGCGAAGGGAAGCCCCCGCGCGATCGCCGCCTCGCAATAGGCGATCGCATTCGCGAGGGTGAAGGCGACCTCCTGCACCGCCGTCGCTCCGGCCTCTCGCATGTGGTAGCCCGAGATCGAGATCGTGTTCCACTTCGGCGTGTGCTCGGAGCACCAGGCGAACAGATCGGTCGTGAGGCGAAGCGAGGGCCCCGGCGGATAGATGTACGTCCCGCGGGCGATGTACTCCTTCAAGAGGTCGTTTTGAATCGTCCCCGAAATCGAGGCCGGCGCGATCCCCTGCCGCTTCGCAACCGCCACGTAAAAAGCCAGGAGGATCGACGCCGTCGCGTTGATGGTCATCGACGTCGAGACTTTGTCGAGCGGAATTCCGGCCAGCAACTCTTCCATGTCTTCGAGCGACGAGATCGCGACCCCCACCTTCCCGACCTCACCCATCGCCATGGCGTGGTCGGAGTCGTACCCCATCTGGGTCGGCAGATCGAACGCCACCGAGAGGCCCGATTGCCCTTGCTCGAGCAAGTAGCGGAAGCGTTGGTTCGTCTGGACCGCGGTGCCGAAGCCGGAGTATTGGCGCATCGTCCACAGGCGGCTTCGGTACATCGTCTCTTGCACACCGCGCGTGAACGGATGAGCGCCCGGGAGCCCGAGGTCGCGCATCACGTCGGCGCCCGCCCGGTCGGCCTCCGTGTAGACGCGTTTGACGGGGATGCCGGAACTCGTCGTGAAGCTCGGGCGGCGCTCGTCGCCCTTCTTCTTGGTGGAGTCTTCGCTCACGTCTGGCAGTATAAGTCCGCCATGTTCCGAACCGTCGAACGAACACCCGCCGGCGTGCGCCTCCTCGATCAGCGCAAGCTCCCGCAGTCGGCCGTGTACGTCACCTGCACGACTCCGGAAGAAACCGCGGAAGCGATCCGGCTCATGGTGGTTCGCGGCGCGCCGGCGATCGGGGTGACCGCGGCATTCGGGATTGCGGTCGCCGCGTCGGAGGCCGCCACGCTCGATCCCGTCGCGCTCGACCGGCGCATCGTCGAAGCGTGCGAGGTGCTCGCCGCCGCCCGGCCGACGGCGGTCAACCTGTTCTGGGCGATTTCGCGCATGGCCGGCAGCGCCCGCGCCGCCCGAGCGGCCGGTTGCGGAAACGCCGAGCTTGCGGCGGCTCTCGGGCGGGAGGCCCAGGCCATCCACGATGAGGATCTCGCGGCCTGCCGCGCGATCGGCCGCCACGGCGCGACTCTCGTCCCCGAGCGCGCGACCGTTCTCACGCACTGCAACGCAGGAGGCCTCGCGACCGCCGGGTACGGAACGGCCCTCGGAGTGATTCGCGGCGCCATCGAAGGCGGAAAGAAGGTCCGCGTGCTCGCCGACGAGACGCGGCCGCTTTGGCAGGGCGCCCGCCTCACGGCGTGGGAGTTGATGGAAGACGGCATCGAGACCGTTCTCATCTCGGACGGTTCCGCCGGAAGCCTGATGCGCGGAGGCCAGGTCGATCTCGTCGTGGTGGGCGCCGATCGTATCGCGGCAAACGGCGACGTCGCGAACAAGATCGGAACGTACTCGGTCGCGGTGCTCGCCAAGGAAAACGGCGTTCCGTTTTACGTCGCCGCGCCCCTGTCGACGATCGATCTCGCTTGTCCCGACGGCGACCGCATTCCGATCGAGCAGCGCGATCCGAGGGAGGTCACCGAGCCGTTCGGAACGCGCATCGCCCCCGACGGCGTGGGCGTGCTGAATCCGGCGTTCGACGTCACCCCGTCCCGCTACGTCGCCGCGATCGTCACCGAACGCGGGATCGCACGGGCTCCCTACGAGACTTCGCTCGCTGGGCTAGCATCCGGCACCTGAGTGCCGCCTTGCGGCGCACCGGGACCTTCGGCCACCATGCCTCGCCATGGCCAAGATCCTCGCCATCGAGAGTTCCTGCGACGAGACCGCCGCGGCGGTCGTCGAGGATCGCTGTCACGTGCTCTCGTCGGTGATCGCCTCGCAAGACGACATCCACGCGAAGTACGGCGGCATCGTTCCGGAGCTCGCGTCGCGCCGCCACCTCGAGTGCATCGGGCCGATCGTGACCGAGGCGCTCGAACGAGCGGGCACCACGCTCGCCGGGATCGACGCGATCGCGGTGACGTGCGGGCCGGGACTCGTCGGTCCCTTGCTCGTGGGTCTTTGCACGGCAAAGGCGATGGCGTGGCAGTTGGGGATTCCCTTGATCGCGGTCAACCACCTCGAGGGGCATGTCCGCTCGCCGTTTCTCGAGCACCCCGGGATCGAGCTTCCCGCGATCGCCCTGGTCGTTTCAGGGGGACACACGGCGCTGTACCTCTGCCCGGAAGAGGGGGTCTACCGGCTGCTCTCGCGGACCCGGGACGATGCCGCCGGAGAGGCCTTCGACAAGGTCGCGAGGTTCCTGGGCCTCCCCTTCCCCGGCGGGCCGGTCATCGACCGCATCTCCGAGGGGGCGAACGAAAACGCGATCGACTTCCCGCGAGCGGTCATGAAGAATCAGTCGCTCGATTTCTCGTTTTCCGGTTTGAAGACCGCCGTACGCAACCGCGCCACCGTCGACGGCCTCGCGCACGGGGCCGTTGCGAACGCCGAGGCCTCGACAGCGGTTCGCGACCTCGTGGCGTCGTTCCAGCGCACCGTGGTCGAGACCCTCGTCGACACGACGCTTCGAGCCTGCCGCCGCGAAGGGGTGACGACGGTCCTCGTTTCGGGAGGCGTCGCGTGCAACCGCCGGCTGCGCCGCGCGTTCGTCGAGGCGGCGACCGTCCACGGGCTCGAGGTCTTCATGCCGTCCCCCCGGTTCACCACCGACAACGCGGCCATGATCGCCGCTGCCGGGTTTCTCCACTTCGAGCGGGGCGAGTTCGCCCTGCTCGACGTCAACGCGGACCCGAACTGGAAGCTCGGCGTGTGACGCTTCCGCGTTGACTTCGCATGACCCGGGAGTACCCTAGCGGCCGCCCATGAAGACCATCGACCTGTCCGGCAAGATCGCCCTGGTGGCGGGTGTCGCCAACCAACGCTCCTTGGCGTGGGCCATCGCGGAGGCTCTTTCGGACGCCGGGGCGCGCCTGATCGTCACGTATCAGGGTGAGCGGCTCCAGAAAAACGTCGCCGAGTTGGCCGCCACCCGTCCGGGCACGCAGATTCTCCCCTGCGACGTCTCCAACGACGTCGAGATCTACGCGCTCTTCCAAAAAATCGGGGCGGCGACCGGCGGCAAGCTCGACATTCTCGTTCACTCCATCGCTTTCGCCCGGCGCGAGGATTTGGACGGTGACTTCCGAAAGACGACCCGCGAGGGCTGGCACATGGCCCTCGACATCAGTGCGTATTCGCTCCTCGCGCTCACGAATCGTGCGACGCCGCTCATGCAAACGGCCGGAGGCGGCTCGATCGTCTCGCTCTCGTTTCAGGCGAGCCAACGGGTCTTCCCCAACTACAACGTCATGGGAAGCGCCAAGGCGGCGCTCGAGCACGCCACGCGGCAGCTGGCCTACGAGCTCGGGCCGATGTCCATTCGCGTGAACACTATTTCCGCCGGGCCCGTCGCGACGTTATCGGCCCGCGGGATCTCCGGGTTTTCGCACATGGCGAAGCACCACGAAAAGATGTCGCCGCTCAAGCGAAACATCGAACCACGCGAGGTAGGCGACGCGGCGCTGTTCTTGTGCTCGCCCATGGCCTCCGGGATCACCGGAACGACGCTCTACGTCGACACGGGCTACCACATCATGGGCGTTTAGCCGCCCGCGCCGCTTGACGAGGGGACATTTCCCTTTTTCTTCCAAAGCTCCCCGGATACCGCTTTGAAGCGAAAAAGGGGAATGTCCCCTCGTCAAGCGGCGCGCTAGACGCCCATGATGTGGTAGCCGGTGTCGACGTAGAGCGTCGTTCCGGTGATCCCGGAGGCCATGGGC
>JANMVW010000279.1:0-18400 GCA_031393555.1 Acidobacteriota bacterium | reverse complement strand
CTCGTGCTGGCTCAACTGGATTGCGAGCAGCCCGAACAAACCCATCATCGGCCAGAACATGTACCGCCTCAAGAACGGCCGGTTCGAGCAGATCGGCCAATCCTGGCTGAAGCACGCTTTCACGGCTCTGCAGGGGAGCGTCTGTTCCTCCTCGTGTGTCGCTTCTCCGAGCAATCATCTGGGCGTCAACTGCTCCGACCCTTACAGTTCGGGTTTGAACGGCGGTCAGAGCCGGCTCGGCCCGAAGTCAGACGTCAATCCCAACACCGGGGTGTACCTGTATCCCGACGCCCGGATCAGCACGACCGGTGATGCGATCTTCAAGCGATTGCAGGTCCACATCACCGATCTCGACCCTGCCCAGAACGCGGGCGCGGTGTATTTCGTCGAGGGCCAGTACGTCACGCTCGACGACGCGACGGCCAAGAACAACACCAACAACGCGTCCTACCGACCGGTCACGGTTGGCGCCGCCCCTAACTACAACCTCTCGCTCACCTCGACCACCGCTCGCGGGAAGCTGGCGATCCAGGCCTGGAAAGCCACCGACCCTTCGGTCACCGAGACGCTCGTCGGGGCGTCGGAGGGGCTGTTCGTCGTCTCCGCGAAGGCGACGTCCCTCGGGGGCGGGGTCTACCACTACGAGTACGCGGTCGAGAACCTGACCAACCACCGCGCGGGCCAGTCGTTCAGCGTGCCGTTTCCCGCCGGGACGGTGATCACGAATGCGGGTTTTCACGACGTGGACTACCACAGCGGCGAGCCGTTCGACGGAACGGACTGGACCGCGACCGTCGGGGCGACGTCCGTGACCTGGGCCACCACGACTTACGACGTGAACCCGAATGCCAACGCCTTGAGGTGGGGGACACTGTACAACTTCCGGTTCGACGCGAACCTCGCGCCGGGATTCGCGACCACCACCATCGGTCTGTTCAAGCCCGGGACTCCGTCGGGCGCCACGTTCACGACAATCGCGCCCAACGCCTGCTTGGGAGCCGCCAACGGCACGCCCTGCACCGACGGGAACGGATGCACGCTGACCGACACCTGTCAGTCCGGAACGTGCCAGGGCGCCACCCCCGTGGTGTGTAACGCGCTCGATACCTGCCATATCGCGGGAACGTGCAGCCCCGACACGGGGATCTGTTCGAACCCCACCGCCGCGAACGGAACGACGTGCAACGACGGAAACGGGTGCACCCAGACCGATGCCTGTCAGGCCGGCGTGTGCTTGGGCTCGAATCCGGTGGTGTGCGTCCCGAGCGATGCGTGCCACAGCGCGGGGACGTGCGGTCCCGCGACAGGTGTGTGCTCGAACCCCGCGAAGCCGAACGGCACAGCGTGCAGTGACGGCAACGGGTGCACGCAAACCGACACGTGTCAGTCCGGGCTGTGCACGGGCGGAAACCCCAAGGTGTGCGCGTCTCTCGATAGCTGTCACACGGCGGGAACGTGTACTCCGGCGACGGGTGTTTGTTCCAACCCGGTGAAGCCGGACGGGAGCGCGTGCACCGACGGCAACGCGTGCACGCAAACCGACACCTGCCTCTCGGGCACGTGCGCGGGAGCCAATCCCGTGGTGTGCGCGGCGAGCGACGCCTGTCACGCCGCGGGGACGTGTGCCCCTGCAACGGGAGCCTGTTCGAACCCCACCGCGCCGAATGGGACGGTGTGCACCGACGGCAACGCGTGCACGCAGACCGACACCTGACTGTCGGGCACGTGCGCGGGAGCCATACCCGTGGTGTGCACGGCGAGCGACGTCTGTCACGTCGCGGGGGCGTGTGCCCCTGCCACCGGAGTCTGCTCGAACCCGGAGGCACCGGACGGGACGGCGTGCACCGACGGCGATGGCTGCACGCAGACCGACGCGTGCTTGTCCGGTGCGTGCGTCGGCGGAGGCCCCGTGGTTTGCACGCCAAGCGATGGGTGCCACGAGGCCGGGACCTGCGCCCCGGCGACGGGCGTGTGCTCGAACCCAACGGCGCCCGATGGAATCGCGTGCAGCGATGCCAACGTCTGCACCACGAACGATGCCTGCCTCGGCGGGGTGTGCGTCGGACAGGGCCCTGCGTCGCCGGCGGAGGTCGACGAGCGTGTCTTGGTCTCGCAGCTCGACGGGGTGACGACGATCACCTGGAACACGGCTTCCGGCAGCACCTGGTCCGACGTGTTGCGCGGTCTCGTCGGCGCCCTTCCGGTCGGGCCGGGAGGCGGCGACGAGGTGTGCCTGGTCGGAGGCACCGTGGCAACGGCCGCGACCGACCCCGACACTCCGAATCCCGACGAGGGGTTTTGGTACCTGATCCAGGGCGGCAACGACTGCGGCAAGGGGCCGTTTGGTTTCGAGGTCGACGGCGGAGTGCAGACGCCGCGGGTCAGCGCGACCTGCCCGTAGGCCGGACGCGCGAGCGGCGCGCGCGTGGTCACGAGAAGATCCCGATAAGCCCGTTAACGTCGAGATCGCGGCGGAAATCCATTTCGTAACGCTTCATTTATTCGAGGCGGCGCCCTATGTTGTGGGTATGTTTAGTTGCCCCTCGCGAAAAAGAGCGCTTGGAACTGTCGAACGAGGGGCCAGGGAGCTTTTGAACATGCTCACGAGCGGAAAATGGATCGGTGCTCTCGCCGTGACCGGGGTTTTCGTCGCTGGGACGTCACTCTCGACGGCGGCCACCCTCCATGTCGATAACGCGAATCCTCAATGTTCGGACCAGGGATCCGGATCGGCGTCCACACCGTTTTGCACGATCAGCCAGGGGGCTTTGAGTGCGGTGGCCGGCGACACGGTCGAGGTCAACGACGGGACCTACTCCGAAAACGTCCGCGTCGCGAACTCGGGGACGTCCGGGGCGGCGATCGTTCTTCGTCCCGCGATCGGGGCGAACGTGTTCGTGACCAGTTCGTCTCGCGCCTTCGAGGTTTCGAACAAGAGCTGGATCCGGATCGAGGGGTTCAACGTCATCGATACCGTCTCCTACGGGATCTACCTCGTGAACTCGTCCAACGTCACGGTCGCTTCGAACGTCGTGACGGGATCGGGGGCGCCGGTCCTTGGCGCGACGGCACCTGGCATTTACGTCGGCGGCTCGACCGACTGCACGATCTCGGGGAACAACGTCAACCACAACTCGGACGCCGGGATTTACGTGTCCGTCGGATCCACGCGGATCCAGGTCCTAGGCAACGAGTCGAGCTTCAACGCTCGAGGCTACATCGCTGCGGCGCCGGGGATCGACATCCGGAGCGGTGGGAACACCATTCGGGGGAACCTCTGTCACGACAATGAAGATACGGGGATCCAGGTCTACGGTGTCGCGGGTGTCCCCTCCCCGGACAACCTCATCGTGAACAACGCCTGCTACGACAACGATGACCACGGCATCGACATCAGCTCGGCGGGCAGCCAGAGGATCATCGGCAACAGCGTCTACCGGAACCGCACCGCGGGCATCAACGTCGAAGGGGCATCGGGCGGAACGCTCATCTCGAACAACATCACCGCCGAGAACGCGATCAATCTCGCGAAGGGCAATCTCCGCGTGGACATCAACGCGATCCCCGGGACGGTCGTCGACTACAACCACTATTATTTTTTTCAGCTCGGGCAGACGCAGATCGTCTGGGGGCCCAGTTTGTACGCGACCCTCTCCGACTTCGTCACCGCCACCGGCCAGGAGCAAAACGGCATCGAGGCCGATCCCAAATGGGCGGGGAAGACCTCGGGAGATTTCCACCTCTTGTCTTCATCTCCCGCTATCGACTCCGCGAACTCCGGCGCCAGCGGTGCCCAAAATACCGACCTCGAGGGGCTGCCGCGCGTCGATAATCCGGCGAAAACGAATACCGGGGCGGGGCCGAGGGCGTACGACGACCGCGGGGCTTACGAGTACCAGATCCCCGGGACCTGCGGGAACGGAATCCGGGAGTCCGGCGAGGCTTGCGACCGCAACGATCTCGGGGGGGCGACTTGCGCGAGCTCGGGGTTTTTCTGCGGGACGGGAAGCGGGCTGAGCTGCAACTCGAACTGCACGCTCAACACCGACAGCTGCGTCGCGAGTTGTCCGGCGACCGACCAGTGCCACAGCGCCGGGACGTGCAGCGCGACGACCGATCGGTGCACGAACCCCGTGAAGTCCAACGGCGCAACCTGCAACGACGCCAACGCCTGTACGCAGGCCGACACCTGCCAGAGCGGCGTGTGTACCGGATCGAATCCCGTCGTTTGCGCGCCGAGCGACGCGTGCCATACCTCGGCGTGCAACACGACGACGGGGGTCTGCTCGAACGTTGCGAAGTCGAACGGGACGGCGTGCAACGACGCGAACGCGTGCACGCGGGCCGATACCTGCCAAAGCGGCGTGTGTACCGGGGCGAATCCTGTCGTCTGCACGGCGAGCGATACGTGTCACACCGTGGGAACGTGCGCCCCGGCGACGGGCGTCTGCTCGAATCCTACGAAGTCGAACGGGGTCTCATGCAACGACGGGAACGCATGCACGCAAACCGACACCTGCCAGAGCGGTACGTGTACCGGATCGAATTCGGTCGTCTGCACGGCGAGCGACCAGTGCCATACCGTTGGGACGTGTAACTCGACGACGGGGGTCTGCTCGAACCCCGCGAAGTCCAACGGCACATCCTGCGACGACGCCAGCGCGTGCACGCCGACCGACACCTGCCAAAGCGGCGTGTGCACCGGATCGAATCCCGTCGTTTGCCCGGCGAGCGATCAGTGCCACACCTCGACGTGTAACCCGACGACGGGGGTCTGCTCGAACCTGACGAAATCCAACGGGACGACCTGCAACGACGGGAACGCGTGCACCACGACCGACACCTGCCAAAGCGGTGTGTGCACCGGGTCACAACCGGTCGTCTGCACGGCGAGCGACTCGTGTCACACCGCGGGAACGTGCACCCCCGCGACGGGTGTCTGCTCGAATCCCGTCGCCCCGAACCGTACCGCCTGCGTCGACGGCAACTCGTGCACGCAAACCGGCTCGTGTCAGTCGGGAGTCTGCATCGGAGCGGACCCCATCGTGTGCAAGGCGATCGACTCGTGCCACGTTGCCGGGACGTGCAGCCCGGCGACGGGAGTTTGCTCGAACCCCGTAAAGCCGAACGGAACGACCTGCAACGACGCGAACGCATGCACACAGTCCGATTCCTGCCAGGCGGGAATTTGCACGGGAACGAACCCTGTCGTCTGCACGGCGAGCGACCAGTGCCACACCGCGGGGACGTGCAACGCGACCACGGGAGTTTGCTCGGACCCGGCGAAGTCGAATGGAACGACCTGCGACGACGCGAACGCGAACACCACCTTCGATTCGTGCGAGAGAGGTGTGTGCACCGGGTCGAACGTGCCGCAAAAGAGGCGTTCCCAACCCCCGAGACGCGTGCCCCGGGCAACGGCGCAGGTTCCAACCCCGTAGCACCTCAAGGCGCCACCTTGACGCCTCACCGGCCGGGTCTTATCCGAAGAGTCGTCTTCCAAAACTCTATCAGGCGACTCAGAGGAGGCAAAAAAGCCATGAAACTCGTTCGGTGGGATCCGCTTCAAGAGTTTCTCGCGATGAGCAATCGGCTCAACCGCCCGGTTAACGATCCTTATGCCCAGCGCACCGAGGACTCGTTCGGGGCTTGGGCTCCGCCCGTCGACATCTTCGAGAGACAAGACCACCTCGTCATCCGGGCGGAGGTCCCGGGCATCCATAAAGAGGACATGGACGTCCGGATCGAAAACGGCGTGCTGACGCTGCACGGCGAGCGCAAGGAAGAGAAAGAAGTTAACGCAGTCAACACGCACTTGACGGAGAGGGTCTACGGGAGTTTCACCCGGAGCTTCTCGCTCCCCACGACCGTCGATCCCACGAAGGTCACCGCAGTCTATAAGGATGGCGTGCTCGAAGTGACCGTCCCGAAGGTCGAGACCGCCAAGCCGAAGAAGGTCGAGATCAAGGTCGCGTAACCACCCGCCGCGGTATCCCCCGATGTCGCGGCACGCGGCGCGCCCTGACGGCGGACGATCGCCGTCAGGGCGGGTGACCTTTTTTCTCCGCTCGGGATCACCTTAACTTCTTGTCTGCCTTAAACTTTGAGCGTACTTCTTGCCCCGAGGTGCATCCACGATGCGTGTGACTGGAATTGTGTCTTCCGTTGTGCTTGCCGTTTGCGTCGTCGTTGCCGCGTCCGCGCATGTCTTCGCGGACGGTGCCACGAGGCCCGCAAAAAAAACCCACAGATAAGGATCGCAACGCGGCGACCCCAGCCCTTGCCGCGGGCCTCGCCAAGACGCCCAACTCCGGCGACGCCGCCGACGGCGGCTCGAAGCTCGACACGATCACGGAGCATCGCAATGAGCTCGGAGAGACGGTCTATGCGGTCTCGGCGTCGCGGTTCGACATCTCCCCGCCGCTGATCGACCTGGCCGCGCGTTTCCCCGCGTCGGCGGCGGGCGAGGAGGAACAAGAGCCGTCCAACCCCCAGCTCCCGTACTGGCGGGTCCCGCGTTCCAACGTCCCCGACCCGGTCGTCCGGCCCGTGACGCCTTCGGTCGAATCCCTCTCCGGGAAAGGACTCCTGCCGGATGCGCCGAGCACGGGGTTCAGCTTCAACGGCATCGGCATCAGCGGGGGCTCCCCGTCCGACAGCAACGGCTCGGTGGGGAACAACCAGTACGTCGAGACGGTCAACACCCGCTATCAAGTGTGGTCGCTCAACCGCGCCACCAACGTCGCGACCTCGGTCCTCGGCCCCTCGAGCATCAACACGCTCTGGTCCGGGTTCGGCGGCCCCTGCGAGACGCAAAACAGCGGCGACCCGATCGTGCTGTACGACAAGAACGCCAACCGGTGGCTGATCTCTCAGTTCACGACCGGATTGAGTGGAGGCTCCTACTACCAGTGCGTCGCCGTCTCGACGACCGCGAACGCCATCGGGAGCTACGCCCGGTGGGCCTTCGCGGTGCCGTCGGGACGATTCGGCGACTATCCGCATTTCGGCGTCTGGACCGACGCCTACTACATGATGGCTCACGCCTTCGCGTCCACCTCGGGCGGCTACATTACGGCGATCTTCGCGGCGATGGATCGAAAGAAGTTGCTGGACGGCGACCCGTCGGCGACTTGGCAGGTGATCTTCGACGCCAACGAAGGCGGCCACATGCCCGCCGACGTGGACGGCTTCACGCCGCCACCGAAGGGATCACCCGGGATCTTTCTCTCTCTCCATCCCGCCGGGATGTTCATCTACCGCATGAAGGTGGATTTCGACACGCCGGCGAACACCGTCCGGACCCAGCAAGCCACGGTTCCGGTTGCGGCCGCGAGCGCCGCTTGTGGCGGAGGTTCGTGCCTCCCGCAGCCGGGAACCACGGCCGTCCTCGACTCGCTGGCCGACCGGCTGATGTTCCGCGTCGCCTACCGCAATTTCGTCGACCACGAATCGCTCGTCGTCAGCCACTCGGTCGATCCGTCCGTCACCGGAGTCGTCTCCGGCGTGCGCTGGTACGACTTCCGCCTCTCCGGGACGCCGGACGCCGTCTGCGGCTCCTATCCTTGTGTCTACCAACAGGGAACGGTTGCGGACGTGCCGAACGGGCGCAGCCGGTGGATGGCGTCGATGGCGATGGACTCCGCCGAAAACATCCTCGTCGGCTACAGCACGACAGGCAAGATCGCGGGCACCGACAGCCAGAGCCTTCGCTACACGGGTCGAGCCAAGAGTGACCCCTTGGGAACGATGACGGTGCCCGAAGCGATCCTCGCGACGGGAACGAGGAACAACACGAGCAACTCTCGCTGGGGCGATTACAGCAGCATGAGCGTCGATCCGTTCGACGATTGCACGTTCTGGTACGTCGCCCAGTACATCCCCACGTCGACGAGCCTCTGGGGGACGAAGATCGCCTCGGTCGCGTTCCCGGCCGGTGGAGGAGGGGGGCAGTGCCTTCCCGCGAGCTGCACGTCCCGTCCCGTTTCCGCGCCGGCCATCGGCGCCGCGACGGTCCCCGGCGACAACCAGATCACCGTGAGCTGGACGGGGATCGCGCCCCAGCCGGGCTCCTATGCCATCGAACGCGCGGACGGCGTCTGCGGCAGTGAAGGACTCTACCGGCCGCTTGCCGCGACGAGCGGCACCGCCAACAGCTTCACCGACACGACCGTCTCGGGCGGCCTCGACTATTCCTACCGGGTGATCGCCGCCACCAATGCAGGCGGCAAGTGCCAGGCGCCGATCGTGAGCGATTGCGTCAGCGCCACGGCGACCGGCACGTGCAGCCTCAAGCCGAGCTTCGCGGGCGCCGCCCATGCCTCGAGCAGCCAGCAGAGCTTCTGCGGCGTGCTGCTCGACTGGACACCGGCCGCGTCGAGCTGCCCGCTCACCCCCGGCCTGCGCTACAACATTTTCCGCGGCTCGGTGCCCGATTTCGTTCCGTCGATCGCCAACCGGATCGCGACCTGTGTCGTCGGTCCGAGTTCTTACCTCGATACCGCGACGCTCACGAGCGGCGCCAGCTATTACTACGTCGTCCGCGCGGAGGACGTCAGCCAAGGTAACGGCGGAGAGTGCGGGGGCGGCAACGAGGAATCGAACGGTGTCGTGGTCTCGGGGACCGCGTATGGGGCCGGTACGCAGGCCAGCCCCGGGACCTGGACGGATGGGGGGGGCGACGGCTCGGCTTTCTTGCGATTGAACGTCGCGGGGCCGGGTGACACCAACGATCAGGTGTGGCGCTACGTCAAGACGGCGAATGACCCCGGCGCCAATCACACTCCCGGCGGGGCTTACGCGTACCGCAACGCCGGCCCCTCGGCCGGCAATACCTACGCGCCCAACGTCTGCGCCGAGCTCCAAGCGCCGCCTCTCACGGTCGACGCGACGACGGTCAACTTGCAGTACTGGGAACGCCACCAGCTCGAATATCACTGGGACGCGATCGCGGTGGAGTACTCCAAAAACGGCGGGGCCTTCACGGACGTCCCGGCGCCCAGCAACAGCGTGGCCGCCGGCTGCTCGGCGTCGGACGACGCAACCGGCTGGGAGACGTTGAGCTGCACGCAGGCTCCTCCCATCAACGCCTGCGGTTATGAGACCACGAAGAACGCTTTCAACGGCCCCTTCGGCGGCGGCACCACCTGCACCGATTTTGCCACGAGCGGGACCGTCACCCCCTACGCGCACCGGTGCCACCCGATCACCGGCCTGGCGCCGGGCGACACGATCCAGTTCCGCTGGCGCTTCTCGTCCGACCCGGGCGCGGAGTTCGCGGGTTTCTACCTCGACGACCTCGCGGTCACCAACATTCGCCTGCCGAACGCCTGCGTTCCGGACACGTGCGGGGGGCAGCCTCCCGCCGAGGTGGCCGGAGTTCAGGTGGACGGCCACGCGAGCACGAGCGTGACCTGGACCGCGCTCCCCGGGGCGGTGACCTACGACGTCGCGTCCTCCACCTTGGCCGACCTGAGGGCGAACGGAACGGGGACGGCGCCCTGCTTGGCGAACAATGTTCCGGGGGCGGGGACCGTCGACGGTCGACGCGATCCGGCGGCCGCCGACGGCTACTACTACCTGATCCGGGCCCAGAGCGGCTGCGGCTCGGGATCTTACGGGACGAACTCGCTGGGGGCGCCGCGTACGCCGGTCGCCGGCTGTCCCTAGGGCCCGCACGACGCCTTGACGATCCCGCGCGCGCATCCATATTCCCTCGGATGCGAGATCGGACGGCGACGGGTGTTGTCTGGGGTGCCTGCTTGATCCTGGGCGGAGCTGTTTGGGCCTCGTCCCACGGAACGACGGCGCCTCACATGGACCACCAGCCCAAGCATGGCGGCGTCTTTTTCATGGCTCCCGATCGGACCCACCATCTCGAGGGGGTCCTGCTCCCCGCAGGGACGTTCAAGGTCTATCTCTATGACGATTACACCCGGTCCGATCCCGGCGAAGGGGTTCGAGGCGGTGATGCAGGTGGACGGCCTCCAAGAAGCGCAAAAGCTCGAGCTGCTCCACGATCCCAACGATGGGACGCTGTCGTTCCGCGATCTCCCCGTCAAAGGCTTCCCGGTGGAGCTCACCGTCTGGATCACCTTCCCGGCCGCCGCAGGTTCCCCGCCTCGCACCGAGCTGTTCAACTTCAGCTTCGACGGATTCTCTTCGAACTAGCGAGGGACGGCGGAGAGCGGCCGCAACTCGATCTTCGTCCGGACCTCCCGGAAGGCACCGTCGCGGAACAGCTTCAGCGTGACCGTCTTTTCGATTCCCGAAAGGTACAGCCAGTACTGGAAATCATGCACGGCATTGATGCGGTTGCCGTCGAGCTCCATCAGGAGGTCACCCATCCGGATGCCGGCCCGCGAGGCGGGGCTCGGATCGAACACGTTGACGATCGCGATCCCGCCGAACTGCGGCGCGCGCATCGTGCGGCGCTGCTCCCAATCGAGCGGACGCACCGCAAACCCGAGCCACGGCGATCGGGTGCTCTGCTTGATCTTCAGCGCTTCGAAGAGGGTATTCGCCAGCTTGATCGGCAACGCGTAGGCCGCGCCCTCGTAGCGCTCGCCGTGCGGGAGGTCGGTGCCGGACGGTACGGTGATTCCGAGGACGCGGCCATCGAGGTCGACCAGCGGGCCGCCGAAGCTCTCCGCGCCGATGCGCGCGGACCCTTGCAAGAGCGTCGAGGTCCTGTCGTCCTGGTAGCACTCTTCCTTGGCCCGGGCGGCGATCGTCCCGACCGCGAACGTCAGCTCCGGTCCCGGCGGATCGCCGACCGCGATCGCAAAGCGGCCGGTCTGGACGCCGTCGCTGTCTCCGAGGGTTGCCGGCGGTAGGCCGATCGGCGCTTCGACTTTCAGCACGGCGAAGTCGACCGTCGGCTCGATCCCGACGATCCAGGCTCTGAAATGCTGGCCTCCGTTCACCTCGATGTCGACGATCGTGTCCGCGGGCGGCGCGTCGGACGCCTCGAAGAGGTGACCGCACGTGAGCACGTAACCGTCATCGCTCGCCAACACGCCGCTGCGCGAGCGGACCCTGACATACCCCGGGTAAAGGTCATCGAGCCCGTCCCGTTGCCATCCGGGACCGTGGTCCGCGTTCTTTTGCGCCAACGCCGCCTGCCGGCGAAAGAGCGAGATGCCCACCACGCTCGGGAGCACGCGTTCGGCGACGCGGGTGAACGTGCGCTCGAGCCGCCGGGCGGTGTCGAGGTCGAGATCGCCGTCGGACCGGCGTTCGACCCTGTCCTTCAAGGTCAGGACGAAAGCGGCGACGTCCCAGGCCTCGCCGGCCGCGTAGGCGTCCTCGTACGACGGCATCGCGGTCCCTTCGATCCCGAATTCGATCGCGCCCCGCACGTGCCTCAGGGAGAGGGCGTTCGCGGTCGCGGGGTCATCGAGAGAGCCAGGCGCCGGTTTCATGCCGGGCGCCACCCGGCCGTCGCCGGCCCCGCTCGTGCCATGACACACGGCGCAATCGCGGAGGTACAGCTCTCGCCCCCGCGCCGGGTCCGGCGTCGCTTTCGGGGAGGCCGGCCCTTCGCCTTTCTCGGTCGCCGCATCGGCCACCGTCGCGATCAGGGCGTTCACCTGTTCCGCCGGGGCGCGATCTCGAATACCGGCTTCGAGCTGACCGAGGCCCGTGCCGAGCTTCGTTCCCGCCCCGCCGCCTTCCGACTCGAGGTACCGCGCGCGAGCGGACCCGACCAGGGCCAGCACCTCGTCGTATTCGGCACGGTTCACGACGAGGCCTTCACGCACGGCACGCCCATAGTCCTGTTCGACGTGGTGCAGGAGGAACACGAGCTTTTCCGCCTCGCGGTCGTCGGAAGCGGCGGCGAGGGCGGACACCGCGACACCGACCAGGACCGCGATGAGGCGGGGGACGACCCCACCGGGAAGACCTTTGTTCATAACCTGCATATTAGCCTGGACGAGTCGGCGTCAAAGCTATGCGTTGAGAGTCACGGGATCAGCGTCTTGATCTGAAGCGCGTGGATCTCGCCGCTGGCCGGCGCCATCTTGGGCGCCAGCGCGGCGTGGATCATCCGGTGCTGGTCGATGAGCCCGAGGCCTTCGAACTGAGGGGCGGTGACCACGATGGAAAGATGGTCGCCGCCACCCGTCAGGTCGGATACCTCGACGCGTGCGCCTGGGAGGGCGTCCTCGACGAGGCGCTTGATCTCCGCGAGGTCTGCCATCTACCCGATCGCCGCCGCGACGACCTTGTCGAGCTCTCCCGTCGCCTTCATCTCGCGGACGATGTCGCAGCCGCCGATCAGCTTGCCGTCGACGAACACCTGCGGAAGCGTCGGCCACTGGGAGTGGGCGGAGAGCACGTGCCTAAACCTCGGGTCTTCGATCGCGTCGACGCCCACGTAGGGGACGTTCATCCGGTTGAAGATGTCCACGACGGTGGCCGAAAAGCCGCACTTGGGTTGCGCGGGGGTGCCTTTCATGAAAACCGCGATCTTGTTCTTCGCGATGGTGTCCTTGATGTTCGCGAGCATCTGCTCTTCGGTGAGGCTCATGGGGATTCTCCTTCGCCGGGACGGCAACGCAGGTTACCCGCAGGGCGCGTTCGCGGCCACCGCCCTCAACGCGCCGCCTTCCCGACGAAGCCGCAGGCGCACCTGGTCGGACGACCCTGGTCGCCGGCGGCGCACTGCGAGTACCATCTGCCGCCATGAAGAAAAAATCCATGACGGTTCGGACTCTGTGGGTCGCCGGCTTCGTGACGGCGTTGCTTTCGTCTTTCGGATGCGGCGGCGGCAGCGACAACGGCGGTGGGGGACCGATCCTGCCGGCGCTGGTTTGCAGCGAAGGGGGCGCGGCGGCAGCCAATACGGTCGCCATGAGCTGCGGGGGGCTGATCAACGCGACGACGGAACGCGTCGACGTCGTGATCTTGGGCCCGGCGTCGGCGACCACGACCTTGCGTGGGCTCAACTTCGACGTGACCTACGATCCGTTGAAGCTCGAGTTCGTGCCGGCCGCGAATCCCGCGAGCCCTTTGTTTCCGAACGCGCTGATCTTGGTGGCGTTGGCCAACGGGCAACAGGGTCGCCTCGTGGCGGCGATTCAGCAGCCGGGAGATTTACCCGACGTCGGTATCGCGACGGGCGAGCACCTGGTCATCAGCCTCTCCTTCCGTCGCGTGGCGGCGGCCACGTTCGACCCGACCCCGTTGACGTTCGAGCGCGCGCAGGCCACCACCGCCTCGACGACCATCACCTTCGTAAGCGCCCTCACGCTGGAGTACCACTAATGATCAAGGGTCTGCTTCCGGTCGGCCTCGCCCTGGTTCTGGTCTGCACGGGATGCGCGGGGCGCATGGGGGTCCAGCCGGCGGACGTGACGCCCACGGCGGTTCCCCAGAGCACGCCGCCGCCACCCCCTAAGCCGAAACCGGCGGCCCCGGCGCCGCCGGCGACGGGAACCGGAAGCCAGGATCGAAAGGCAGCGGTGGCCACGTCCGTTCCTCCTCCTGCTGCTCCTCCGGCGGCTGCGGGCAAGGCCCCGGCGGGCGGGGCGCCCCCGGCGACGGCTTCGACGTACGTCTACCCGCCGCAGCAAGCGGTTTCGGCGGCTCCCGCGCCGACGAAGTCCGCGACTCCGGACGGCACGCCGGCGCCGGCGAAGGACGCCGCGCCGGCTCTTCCCGCAGGCGAGCTTCAGCTCCTCGTGGTCGCGTCAGCGAACCAGGTTGCAGCCGAAGAGCTCGTGACCGTCGACGTGATGGCTTCGTCGAGCGCGGCGGTCGTGGATGCCCCTTTGCACCTGAGCTTCGATCCCCAGGTCCTCGCATTCGTCGATGCCGCGATCGGGGATTTCTTGACGCAAGGCGGGAGCAGCGTCGTTTTTCTCGCGGACGGGCAAAGCCGTCCGGGCGATGTGGCGATCGCCGCGGGACGGGTCTCTCGCGAGCAGGGGGCGAGCGGCTCCGGATTGCTCTGCCGGGTCCGCTTCCGCGGAGTGCGCGCGGGGACGACCGCGGTTTCCGTGGGGCAGGCCAAGGCGTGGGGGACCACAGGCGAAGTCCTGACGGTCCGCTCCTCCGGAACGAGCGTCGTCGTCCGCTAGCTCGGCCGTCGGGCCTTCGCGTACGCGGCGCGGGGGAAGCGATGCACATTCCGGATGGATTCCTCAGTCCGAGCGTCGCCGCGACGGGGTGGGCCGTCGCCGCGACCGGCGTGGCGTCGGCGTTGCGCGCCGAGCGCCGGGAGGCGGCGCCGATGCCCGCGGGGATCCTGGGTTCAGTGGCCGCTTTCCTGTTCGCGGTCCAGCTGGTCAACGTGCCCGTCGCCGCCGGCACGAGCGGTCACCTCGTCGGCGCCACTCTGGCCGCGGTGCTCCTTGGACCCTGGCGCGCGTTGCTCGCCGTCGCCGCCGTGCTCTCGGTGCAGGCGTTGTTGTTCCAGGACGGCGGGATCGTGGCGTACGGCGCCAACCTCATCGATATGGGATTTTCGGGCTGCTTCGTGGGATACGCCATCGCCCGCGTCGCCGGCCGCTTGGTCTCGGGCCCGCGAGGGATCGCGGCCGGCGCGGTCGTGGGGGCGTTCGCCGCGACGGTCTCGGGCGCCGTCGGCGTTTCGAACAGGCTGGGCCTCTCTCGTCTCTATCCGCTGTCCGGGATCCTCCCGGTGATGCTCGTGACGCACGCGGCGATCGGGTTACTCGAGGCCGCGTTGACCGGGGCCATCCTGGTCCCGCTGCTGCGATGGCGTCCCGATCTGGTCGCCGGTCTCGACGCCTCCGAGGTGAGACGGCGGCCTACGGTCCTCGCGTTGGGCCTGCTCGGCGCCGCGCTCACGGTGGCGGCTTTTCTCGCGCCGTTCGCGTCGGCGCTTCCCGACGGGCTCGAGAAAACCGCCGAGACCTTGGGCTTTGCGTCCCGCGCCCGCACGTTGTTGCCGGGGCTGTCCGACGTCGCCCCGGCCGTCGCGGGCGTCATCGGAACGGTCGCGGCGGCCGCGCTCGCCTTCACCGTGGGACGAAAGCTCGAGCCCGTGGACGACGATGCGCACCGTTAATCCGGGTTTCGTCCTCGCCGCGGGGCTCGCGGTGGTCGTGCTGGCCGCGACGGCGCCCGCCGGCCTTCACGGACGCCCGGTACCCCTTTCGAGTTGGATCGTCTGGAGCGTGGTGCCGGCCGCCTCGGTCGCCTTGCTGCGAGCGAAACGCGGAGGGCTCATGGTCGCGGCGCGCCAGCTCGCGCTGCTCCTTCCCACAGTGTTGATGCTCACCCTGCCTGCGGTGTTGTTCGCCGCCGCTTCGGGCGGCGTGGCCGTAGGCTTGGCGCTTCTCGCGCGCTCCGTCGCCACGGCGGCCGCGGGGTTGGCGACCGTCACCTACCTCGGGCCGGTCGAGCTCATCGCCGGCCTGCGCGCTTTGAGGCTCCCCGGGCGCTTCGTCGATGTCGTCCACGCGATGCTGGTCGGCCTGGCGGCGATCGTGCGCCAGGTGACGGAGATGCTGCGGGCCCGGACCGCGCGTGGGACCGGTCACGCCCCGTGGTCTGACCTGGTGTCGGCGCCGGTTGAAACGTCGCGCGGCTTCGGCCGGACCACGGCGGCGCTGCTCTTGCGCTCGCTCGAACGCGCGGAGTCGCTCGAGCGGGCGCGGCGCGCGCGCGGGGCGGGGGGATGGTGAGGCCGGACATCCGTCCGGTGGCGGTCGAACTCACGGCTCCCGGGTATCACTACCCCGACGGCGTGGCGGCGCTCGCCGAGCTCCGTCTCGCCGTCGCGGCGGGCGAGCGCGTCGCGATCCTGGGACAAAACGGGGCCGGCAAAACGACGCTGCTGCTCCACCTCGCGGCGCTGCTTCCGGAGCGCCAGCGTTACCTTCACCGTCACGCCCACGACCACCGTCCCCACCGGCACGAGGGCGCCCCGAGCGTGACGATCGACGGCGTCGTCGTCTCTTCAAAGACGGTGGGCCTCGTGCGCGAACGCGTGGGCATCGTGTTTCAGGACCCCGACGACCAGCTCATCGGCCTGACGGTCGCCGAGGACGTCGCCTATGGGCCGGTTGCCCGGAAGTGGCCGGCAGCCGAAGTGAGCCAGGCCGTGACCGAGGCGCTTGCGGCCGTCGGGCTTTCGGGATTCGAATCGCGCCTGCCCCATCACCTCTCGGCCGGCGAGAAGCGGCGGGTCTGCCTCGCCGGCGTGCTGGCCTCCCGGCCGGGCCTGCTGCTCCTCGACGAACCCTCGTCCGGTCTCGACCCGCGGGGCCGTCGGGAGTTGAACGTGCTACTTTCCGGCCTCGCGGCGACGCAAGTGATCGCGTCCCACGACCTCGATTTCGTCTCCCGGCTTTGCACGCGAGCGGTCCTCATGGACCGCGGGGTCATCGTGGCCCAGGGGCTAACCGGTGAGCTTCTCTCGGATCCGGCGCTGTTACGCCGGCATGGACTCGACTGATGGCCGCACCGATCCTCCTCAGCTGCCAGAGCATCTCGAAGTCGTTCGGCATCCGTCCGCTCTTCGACGGGTTGACGTTCGCCGTTCATGAGGGCGATCACATCGGCCTCGTCGGGCCCAACGGGGCGGGGAAGTCGACGCTCCTCAAGATCCTGGCCAACGCCGAGGTCCCCGACTCCGGGCTCTGCACGCGGCGCAAGAACCTTCGAGTGGGTTACGTGCCGCAACATCCCACCTTCGCCACCGGGTTGACCGTCGGCGCGATCTTGGCCGAGTCGATCGCGGGGGTCGCGCGGCTCGACCCGCACGAGAAAGAGCACCGCGTCGCGGTCGCGCTCGGCAAGGTCGGCTTCGTCGATCCCGGGCTCGCCGCCGACACGCTCTCCGGAGGCTGGCGCACCCGGCTAGCGATCGCGCGGGCCCTCGTGGCCGATCCCGAGCTTTTGCTGCTGGACGAACCGACCAACCACCTCGACCTCGAATCGCGGCTGTGGCTCGAGTCGCTGCTCGAATCCGAATCGGAAGCGTTCGTCGTCGTCAGCCACGACCGCTACTTCCTTCAAAACGTCGGACGCCGGATGTTCGAGATCGATCGCGTCTACGCCGAAGGGTTGATCGCCGTCGACGGCTCGTACGCGGATCTGCTCGAAAAGCGCGACGAGATCCTGTCCAACCAAGCCAGCTACGAAGAGTCGCTGCACAACCGCGTGCGCCGCGAGATCGCGTGGCTGCGCCGGGGCGCCAAGGCGCGCACCCGCAAGTCCAAGGCCCGCATCGGCGCCGCCCACAAGGGGATCGACGAGCTGAGGGAAAGCCGCGAGCGGAGCGTCGTCGAATCCGCGGGCATCGAGCTTCAAGGTTCGGGACGACGAACGAAGCGCCTCTGGCACGGTTTCGGCCTGAAGAAAAGCTACGGCGAGCGCACGATCGTCGAAGGGCTCGAGCTGCTCCTGACCCCCGGCATGCGCTTAGGCGTGCTCGGCCCCAACGGTTCCGGCAAGACGACACTTCTGAGAATGATCGTCGGCGAGCTTCCGCCGGACGCCGGAACGATCGTCCCCGCTGAGGCGCTGCGCGTCGTCTACTTCGACCAGAACCGGGCCACGCTCGATCCCTCGCTCTCCCTCAAGCGTTCGCTCGCCCCCGACGGCGACACCGTGATCTATCGCGATCGCTCCGTTCACGTCGTGTCGTGGGCCAAGCGCTTCTTGTTCCGCACCGAGCAGCTCGACACCCAGGTGTCGCGGTTGTCGGGCGGCGAGCGCGCCCGCATCGTCCTCGCGCGCTTGATGCTGCAGCCCGCAGACCTGCTCGTGTTGGACGAGCCGACGAACGACCTCGACATCCCCACGCTCGAGGTCCTGGAAGACTCGCTCCTCGAATTCCCGGGCGCGCTCGTTCTCGTCACGCACGACCGTCACCTGATCGATCGCGTCTCAACGGCCATCCTCGCCCTCGACGGAAGCGGCGGCGCCGAGCGCTTCGCCGACTACGGCCAATGGGAAGCCGACGGAGGCACGCCCGCGCCTCCCAAGAAAGAGTCCCCGCGCGCTTCCGGCCCGAAGTCGGCGCCGGCCAAGAGCAAGAAGTTTTCGTACAACGAGCAGCGCGAGTGGGACGGCATGGAGTCGAACGTGCTCACCGCCGAGGCGCGCCTCGAGGAGGCGCGAACGCGCGCGGAAGATCCGTCGATCGCCAGCGACGCCGCGGCGCTGCAGCACCGCCTCAAAGAGTTGGACGACGCGCAACACGCCGCGGACCGGCTCTACGCGCGTTGGGCGGAGCTCGAGGCGAAGCGGAGCTGACGGGAGGATGCCATGACGGAAATCGCACCCAGGATCGTCGTCGACGAGTCGATCCATTTCGGCAAGCCCGTGATCAAGGGGACTCGTGTCCCCGTCGAGACGATCGTCGGAAAGCTCGCGGGTGGCATGACTCAGGAAAAGGTCGCTGAGGACTTCGGAATCACCC
>JANMVW010000278.1:0-2551 GCA_031393555.1 Acidobacteriota bacterium | reverse complement strand
GGCGCTCTGATGGACTACCTCGAGCGCGCGCGATTCGTCGGCGGGCGGATCTACCTGGACGTCGGCACCCACGAAGGCCGCCCCCGCGCTCGCGATCCGCTCCATCTGCGCGAGAAGCCGAGAGAGTACGTGGGGATGGTGCGCAACGCGCGGGATCTGCTGGTGCGGAAGGGCTACCGCGAGGGACCCGACCTCCTGTACGTCGAGGAAGAGGGCGCCGTACACAACGAGGCCGCCTGGGCCGACCGGCTCCCACAGCTCCTGCGATTTCTGCTCAGTTGAAAATGGGGAACAGTCCCCGATTCACAAGCGGGAGGTGAACGCGGCGAGCGTCAGCTCGAGGCCGACCTCGAACGTGGTCGCCTCGGCGAGCAGGCTGAGGACGAGGTAACCATCCGTCGGGAAGTCGAAGAAGTAGCCCGGGTGAACGGCGACGCCGTGCCGCTCGAGGAGCTCGAGCACCAACGCCTCTTCGGTGACGACGCGAGGGAAGCGTAAGACGGCGCTCCAGCCACCGCCGGGCTCGAGCAACTCTACCGCGGGGACTCTCTGGACGATTCCGCGCGCGAGGGCGAGGTTCTCGCGGCAGCGGGCGAGAATCGCATCGCGCACCGGGGCCGCGCGCTCCAGGATCTCGGGGAGCGCGACTTGAATCGGCGTGCCGACCGAGAGGTAGCTGTCCCCGATGAACTCGAGCGCGGCGAGCGCCGCGGCGACTTCCGCGTCGGGTCCGCTGACGACGATCCACGAGAGCTTCAACTGCGGGAGGCCCCGGGTCTTTGAGAGGCCGCCGAGCGTAAAGGTCAGCCCCGTCGAGCGCGCGGCGAACGTCTTCGCGTGCTCGTGCAGGGCGAGCGGAAAGTCGAGGAACACTTCGTCGACGATGAGGGGGATAGAAGCGCTTCCCGCGCAGCGGGCGAGCCGCTCCGCGGCCGCGGGATCGACCCACGAGCCGGTAGGGTTGTTCGGGTGGACCAGGATGGCCGCTCGCACGTCCTTCGCGAGAGTGTCTTCGACAAGACCTGGCTGCCACTCGTTCTCCGGATCGAGCGCGAATCGGGCGACGCGGACCCCCTCGAGCGAGGCCAGGTGTTCGAACAGCGGGTACGATGGCGTGGGCACGAGAACCCTGTCGCCGGGTTCGCACAAAAGCTTGAAGAGAAAGCCGTACGCCTCGCTCGACGAGGCGGTCAACACGATGTGTTCGGGGTCGACCGCGACGCCTCGCGTCGCATACTCGCGCGCCACCGCCTCGCGGGCGCTAAGCAGGCCCTTGGGGTCTGGCCTGTACCGCAATGCGGCAGGATCGCTGAGAGGATCCAGCAGGCCGTGCGGATACGTGAACCCGCAGAGTGTCGGGTTGCTGATCGTCAAGTCGTAAGGGACCGCCCCTCGCGCCGCGCGCGCGCGCCCCCATGCGGTCGGCGTCAGGTCAGACGGCGTTCGCATAATAGGGGACAGTCCCCTTTTTCTTCTAGAAACGCAACAGCCGTGTAAGCTCTTTTCGAAACCGGCACGAGGGAGGTCGTCATGATCGATCGCCGATTCGCCGTCATCCCGATCGCGGTGCTGTTGGCGGGCTGCCTGGAGCCCCCGGTGTCCGAGTCGCTCGACGTGCACGTGCTCCAACACGGAGCGTCGGTCGTCTCGATCGGCGTTGTCCTACGCAACCCGTCCGACTACGACAAGTCGCCGCGGGTGCAGCAACGTCTCGAGTCCGTCGCACGCGAGATCGAAGTGGGGAGCGACCCGTGGAGCGCGCGATTGCGCAGCGTCGAGCCCGAACGCCAGAGGGACGTCGTCGTCCGCGAGGAAAGCCGGTTGCGGCGCGTCGTCCGGAACGCTCTCCTCAAGGAGCCGGCTGACCTCCGCGAGTTCTTTCGCGACACCGGCATCGGCGTCGTCTACGCCGACGGCGAAGGATGGGCCGAGCTGACGCTGACGTCGGGACGCAGCGGCCGTGCAACGGCGGCGCAGCGTCAGAAGCTCGACGTCCAACTGTCGGCGTTCTGCGCGAGCCTCGCGACCTACGCCGCGGCAACCAAGGAGCTGTACGCCTATCTCGAGACGCATCCCGACCGCGCGCGCGCCTGCCTCGGCAAGCTCTTCTCGGTGAAAACCGAACAGGAGAAGCTGACCGACGAGGAGTCGGCGCTCGAGAAGGACGTTGACGATGCGATCTCCGCCATTGGCGTTGTTCTCGACCCCGCGCCGGGCGAGCCTTATACGATCGACGAGATCTCGCGCCTGGTCTACGACCCTTTTCCCGCCCCGATGCGCGTGACGGTCCCCGGCGAGATCGTGGAGCGCGAGGGGTACCCCGGCGACCTCAAGTCCCCGCTGCAAATCCCTGTGTTTTCGATCTGGTCGGCGTTCGAGCGCCTCGAGGGGCGCTGGTTCTCACCCAATCCCGCGCTCGCCATCTGGCGCGACGATATCGCGAAAACCGGCAAGCCTTTCGACCTCGACGCGTTCCTCGCGATCCCGCGACGCAGCGCCGTCGCCCCAACGGACGACGAGGTCCGCGCCGCGATCGAGAACCAGCTGAAGC
>JANMVW010000253.1:0-6540 GCA_031393555.1 Acidobacteriota bacterium | reverse complement strand
AAGGGCGCGATGCTGACGCACGGGAACCTCGTCGCCAACACGCTGCAGATGTCCGCGTGGTTCGCCAAGGCGGAGAAGGGAAAAGAGGTCGTGATGGCGGCGGTCCCGTTCTTCCACGTGTACGGGATGACGGTCTGCATGATCTTCGGCCTGTACATCGGCGCGGAAATCGTCATGGTCCCGCGCCCGCGCCCCGTGGATGTCGTCATGAGGGTCATTCAAAAGTCGCGTGCGTCGATCTTCCCCGGCGTCCCCACGCTCTACACCGCGATCAACAACCACCCCGACGTGAAAAAATTCGCGCTCGGGAGCATCAAGTTGTGCCTGTCCGGCGCCGCGCCCCTCCCTCTCGAGGTTGCCGAGACCTTCGAGAAGCTGACGGGCGGGAGGCTCGTCGAGGGGTTCGGGATGACCGAGTGCTCGCCGGTGGCGATCGCCAACCCGCTGTTCGGGACGCGGCGCGCGGGCAGCATCGGGCTCCCGGTGTCGGACACCGACGCCAAGATCGTCGACCTGGAAACCGGGGCGACGCTCGGCGTCGGACACGAGGGGGAACTGGCGATCAAGGGGCCCCAGGTGATGCTCGGCTACTGGCAGCGGCCCGATGAGACGTTAGACACCGTGAAGGACGGTTGGCTCTTCACCGGCGACATCGCGAAGATGGACGCGGACGGGTTCTTTTATATCGTCGATCGCAAGAAGGACATGATCTCGGCCTCGGGGCTCAAGATCCTGCCCCGCGAAGTCGAGGAAGTGTTATTCCTCCATCCCAAGGTGTTGGAAGCCGTCGTCGCCGGCATCCCGGATCCGTACCGCGGCGAGACCGTCAAGGCGTTCGTGGTGCCGAAGGAGGGGGCTCGCCCCACGGTCGAAGAGCTCACGGCGTTTTGCAAGCTCCACCTGGCGTCGTTCAAGGTACCGACCCAGATCGAGTTCCGCGCGGAGCTGCCGAAGTCGATGGTCGGCAAGGTGCTGCGCCGGGTACTGGTCGACGAGGAAAAGGCCAAGCAGGCGGCGAACCGCAAATCATGACCTCGAACGCCGCGGACGGCATGCCGCTCGGGCGCAAGGTCGCGCTCATCCTCTCGCTCGCGACATTTGTGGTCGCCGTCGATCTCTGGACGAAGGCGGTGTTCGAGCGCGCGTATGCCGGCCAGCCCGCGTTGAGCCTTTTGGGCGACACGGTGCGCGTCGGTTTCGTCCGCAACACCGGCGTCTTCTTGAGCCTGGGCCACGCGTTGGGGCCTCAGACGAGGTTCTGGCTGTTCGTCGTCGGGGTGGGCGGCGTCCTCGCTTTGCTCTTGGGCCTCACCTTGAAAGACACGCGTTTTCGCACGCCCGAAGTCGCCGCCGTCGCCGCGATCGTCGGCGGCGGCCTCGGGAACCTCGTCGACCGCGTGCAGCTCGGCGCGGTGCGCGATTTCCTGAACATCGGGATCGGCCCGCTGCGCACCGGCATTTTCAACGCCGCCGACATGGCCATTACGTTCGGCGGCATCGCCCTGATCCTGCTCCCCCTCCTGCGGAGGCATCGATGAGCAAAGGAGACGCTCCCTTTTCCTGCGGTGCGCGGTGAACCCGGACGTCGTCGCCGCCGTCGACGCGTTGGTCGAGCGGGGCGTTATCGATCGCCGCGGCGCGGTGACGCTACGCCGCGCCGCCTCGGGATCGCTCGTCTCCGTGCGCGATGAGCTGCGCGTTCTGCTTTGGGCCGGGGTGCTCTTGATCACGAGCGGCGCCGGGCTCCTCGTTCGGCAAAACGTCGACCGGATCGGGCCCTTGGCGATCGCGATCGGCATCGGCGTCGCGGCGTTCGCCTGCCTGGGCTGGGCTTGGCGGCGCGCGCCCTCACGGAGCTTCGCCTTCGACAGTGTGCTGCTCCTTGGCGCCCTGTTGGCCGCCGCCGACCTCGCGTTCATCGAGGTCAAATTCACCCCGCTGGGCGCCCACTGGCCCCGGCACTTCCTGATCGTGGCGGCGGCTTATGCGTGGCTCGCGTTTCGCTTCGATTCCAAGACCCTGTTCTCTCTGGCGTTGACCTCGTTTGCCGCATGGCGCGGGGTGTCGCTCGTCGGCGTCGCGGTGCCTTGGGGCGGCGTCGCCGACAGCAATCGGCTCTTTCTCGAAGCGCTGGGCTGCGGCGTGGCCTTCCTCCTGCTCGGAAAAGTCCTGGAGCGCGTCCGGGTCAGGGCCCCATTCGAACCGGTCGCGGCGTGGCTGGGGTGGATCCTCATCGTCGGCGCTCTTGCGATGCGGCTCGTCACCGACGAAGGTCTCGTGATCCCCGCCGCAGCCCTGGTGGGCTGCGGCGCCGTTCTCGCCTGGTTTTCCTGGGACGAGCGCAGCCTCGGGCGATACGCGTTGGGGCTCGGCGCCGCGGCCCTCGGGGTTGGCGCCAGGGCCGCGGAGGGGATCGACCGCATCGGCGGCGGCGAGAAAATGATGCTGACCGTGGTCGCGCTGCTGGCCTTTGCGGTCATCGTCCTCGTGCTGCGGGCGCATCGCGCGCTGGGGACCTCGTCTTGAGAGCGGACGCCGCGCGCGCCGATCGTGCTCACGCCGTGCGGGCCGCGGCGGACGGATGGCGGCGCGCCGGAGTCATCGACGAGGCGACGCTCGCCAAGATCGTTTCGGCCTATCCGGACGATCGAGCCCGGTTGAGGCTGGGTTTCCGGATTCTGGTCGGCATCGCAGGGTTCGTCGGCGGCCAGGCGCTGGCCTCGCTGATCGGGATGAGCACGCTGGCTTTCGATTCCGCGTGGACCCTCCTGATGATCGTCCTCGCGGTGCTGTTCACCGCGGTCACCGAAGTCCAGCTCGGCCGCCTGCGCCGGGCGCAAGCCGGCGCCGAATACGCCACCGCGATCCTGGCCTCGGCGAGCGCGAGCTTGGCGTTGATCTCCTTGTTCGACCGGCCGTCCCTCGTCCAAACCTCCGTGGCGTTCGCCGTCGTTTTCGCTCCCGCCGCGTGGCGCTGGGGGTACGCGCTCCTGGCGGCTTGGGCCGCTCTGTCCGTACTGCTCGCGTTCTCCCAGGGGGAACTCAGCCGCGGGGTCTGGCTGACCCTCGGATGCGTCGCGTTGCCGCTGATCCTCCTCTCCCGACGCTCGCCGCGCTGGCCGCCGGCGCAACGGAGGTGTTTGGCCGCCGCGGGGCTGGTCTTCCTTGCGGGCGCCTACCTCGCGACCAATCTCTACAGTCTCGATTCCCGCTGGGTTGAAGCCTTCTGGCAAGGCGGGGGCGCCGCGGCGGGCGCCTGGGCCCGCCGTGCGGCGGCCGTCGGGACGATCCTCATGCCGCAGATCGTTCTCGGTCTCGGGGTGCGCTTCCGCGATCGATCACTCTTGACCGCCGGGGCGCTCTTCACGGCCGCCTCGTTGGCCACGCTTCGTCACTACCATCCCCTCGGGCCGTGGTGGCTCTTTCTGGCCCTGGGCGGCGCGGCATGCCTCGCACTGGCCGTCACGTTGCGCCGTTGGCTCGACGCCGGCCCCGGGCGCGAGCGCTGGGGGCTGACCGCGGAGCCGTTGTTCGAGCATCGGCGCATGCTCGAAACGGCCCAGGCGGCGGCCACGCTGGTGGCCCTGTCGCCCGGTCCCCAAGTCGCTCCGCAGGCGCCTTTCGAGGGCGGGGGAGGGCGATCGGGGGGAGGCGGAGCGACGGGCGAAGCGTGACCGGGACGGTCCGATTTTTGCCGTGCCCTGCTGCTAGAATCCCGCCATGCCCAACAAAACGATGGTCGCCTTGTCGTTCGGTCCGACCGGGTTTGTCGACGCCTCGCTTTCCAAGAGCGCGCACAACCTCCTCGGCTCCGAGATTCTCAAGATCGCCTCGCAGATCCGCGTCATGGTCGCGGCGGGAAAAACCGTCTGCAACTTGACGGTGGGGGACTTCAACCCGAAGTACTTCCCGATCCCGGCGGTGCTCATGGAGGAGATCCACAAGGCGCTCGAGGCGGGCGAGACCAACTACCCGCCCTCGGACGGCATGCCCATCCTTCGCCAGGCGGTCGCCGACTTCACGGCGCGCGAGTACGGCGTGCGCTATCCGGTCGAATCGACGCTGATCGCCAGCGGCTCGCGTCCGCTGCTCTACGGCGCCTACCGATGCATCGTGAATCCGGGGGACGTGGTCGTCTACCCCGCGCCGTCGTGGAACAACAACCACTACGTGAACCTGACCCAGGCGAAGGGGATCGACCTCGCGACACGCTACGAGGACGGCTTCCAGCTGACGCTCGAGCAGCTCGCGCCGCATCTGTCCACCGCACAGCTGGTCGCGCTCAACACGCCGCTCAACCCCTCCGGCACCGTCATGAAGTCCGAACACCTCCGCGCCATCGCGCAGGCGATCGTGGACGAAAACACGAAGCGCGCGAAGGCGGGGCGCCGTCATGTCTTCCTGCTGTTCGACCAGGTGTACGGCTCATTGGTTTTCGGATCGATCAAGCACGATCACCCGGCCGCGCTGGTTCCCGAGATCGCCCCGTGGCTGATCACCGTGGATGGGATCTCGAAGGGGCTCGCGGCGACGGGTTTGCGCGTCGGTTGGATGCTGGCCGCTCCGGAGATCACCTCCCGCATGCGCGACCTCATCGGCCACGTCGGCGCCTGGGCCCCTCGCCCGGAGCAGGTGGCGACGGCGAAATTCCTCCAGAACGAGCCGGCGGTCGAGGCGTTCCGGAAGCAGATGAACGGCGCCGTGCACGAGCGGCTCGAGGCCCTTCACGCCGGGTTCCGCGCGATGAAAGCCGACGGCTTCCCCGTGGAGTGCATCCAACCGCAGGGAGCGATCTACCTCTCGCTGCAACTCAATATCGTCTCCCGCTCGCTCGACGGGACCGTGTTGGACAGCAACGAGACGATTCGGAAGGCGATCCTGGAGCACGCGGGGTTGGCCGTCGTCCCGTTCCAGGCCTTCGGACTGATCGAAGAGACCGGCTGGTTCCGCCTGTCGGTCGGGGCTGTCTCGATGGACGAAATCGCGGACATGTTCCCGCGCCTGCGCCAGCTGCTCGGCCGGATCCACTAGCCTTCGGTCGATCGTGATCGCGATCCCGCCGTTCGACGGCGGATGGTACCGGCGCGTGGATTTGAACCACGGACCTAAGGATTATGAGACCTTCGCTCTACCCCTGAGCTACGCCGGTCCGGACGAGCGGCGGCACTTTAGCAGGAGGGTGGGGAAACTCTCAACGGGCTTCGGTTGCGGACCGGGGTTATAATCCGCGCCCTCGGAGGACGCCGTGCCGGAAGCAAACGTTTGCCTGAAGTGCGAAAAGACCGAATCCGAGGTGACACTCCACAAGTGCCCCATCTGCTTCAAGTACGTTTGCCCGGAAGACGCTTTCAACTACAGCGGCCGTATTTTCTGCGACAAGCACTGCGCTGATTATTTCTTCTTCGCCGACGAAGACTAGTACGCCGGTGTTCCCCGTCACGCGTCCCCGCCGCCTCCGCCGCTCCGCCGCCCTGCGAGAGATGGTGCGCGAGACGCGCCTCGCCCCCACGGACCTCGTCTACCCTCTTTTCGTCAGGCATGGGAAGGGGGTCCGGACCGAGATCGGGTCGATGCCGGAGCAGTTCCACCTTTCGCCCGACACGCTCGTCGACGAGGTGGGCGCCGCGCGCGAGGAGGGCGTGCGCGCGGTGTTGCTGTTCGGGATCCCCGAGGCCAAGGACGAGCGAGGCTCCGAGGCTTGGGACGACGGAGCCGCCGTGCAGACCGGGGTGCGCGCGCTGAAAAAAGCCTTCCCCGACGTCTTGGTGATCACCGACATTTGCCTTTGCGAGTACACGAGCCACGGTCACTGCGGCGTCGTCCACGACGGCAAGGTGTTAAACGACCCCACGCTCGAACTGCTCGCGCAGACCGCGGTGTCGCACGCGCGCGCCGGCGCCGATCTCGTCGCGCCCTCCGACATGATGGACGGCCGGGTCGGCGCCATTCGCGGGGCGCTCGACGGCGAGGGATTCGACGACATCGCCATCCTCTCGTATGCGGCCAAGTACGCCTCGGCCTTCTACGGGCCCTTCCGCGAGGCGGCCGGCTCGGCTCCGCAGTTCGGCGACCGGCGCTCGTATCAGATGGATCCCGGAAACGTCGAAGAGGCGATTCGCGAGGTGGCTCTCGACCTCGAGGAAGGCGCCGACCTCGTCATGGTCAAGCCGGCGCTGGCGTACCTCGACGTCATCCGCCGCGTGAAGGACACGTTCGGCGTGACCGTCGCCGCCTACAACGTCAGCGGCGAGTACTCGATGCTCCTGGCGGCAGCCCAACGCGGCTGGATCGACCGCGAGCGGGCGATTCTAGAGACGCTGACCGCGATCAAGCGCGCGGGCGCTTCGATCCTGCTGACCTACCACGCGCGGGAGGCCGCGCGCCTGCTCGGGTAGCGGGCCCGCGGGCGCCCCCCCCCGCAATAGGGAGATCGCTCGATGAGCCGCAACATGGAACGCCTCTTCGACGAGGCCAAGCAATTGAGGCCGGGCGGGGTGAACAGCCCTGTACGCGCCTTCGGCGGCGTCGGCGGCACGCCGG
>JANMVW010000209.1:0-4091 GCA_031393555.1 Acidobacteriota bacterium | reverse complement strand
CGCCTCCGTCATAGGCGGTGACCGGGTCATCGTCACCAACCTCGCCAAGGCGACGGAAGACCCTCACTTCGTCGACGCCAAGCCGAGCCACATCGTCACCCTCAATCACGCCGATCTCGAGATTGAAGGGGGCGCCGACCTCGAAGCGGGGTGGCTCCCCCCGCTCTTGGACGGGGCGCGCAATGCGAGCATCGCCTTGGGGGCTCCGGCACACCTCCGGGCCTCGGAGGGGATTCAACTGCTGGACGTCCCCTCGGTGCTCGACCGCTCTCAGGGCGACGTGCACGCCGCAGGCAACCCGCATTTCATGATGGATCCCACCAACGCCGGGATCGTCGCGGGGCACATCACGAAGGTGCTTTGCGCGATGGATATGCCTTCCTGCCCGACGTACAAGGCCAACCTCCAGGCGTTCACGGCCAAACTCGACGGCAAGATCGCGGACTGGGCCGCGGCGCTGGCCCCGTTCAAGGGGACCCCGATCGTCACCTACCATCCGACCTGGAAGTACTTCGCCGCGCGCTTCGGGCTCGTTTCGGATCTCTACCTCGAGCCGAAGCCCGGCATCCCGCCGTCCCCGCCGCACCTCGCGGAGGTGATGAAGAAGATGAACGAAGGGAAGATCCGCGTCGTGCTGGTCGAGCCGTTCCAGTCCCGCAAGACCGCCGAGGCCGTGGCGGATCGCACCGGGGCGACGGTCGTGGATGTTTGCCAGTTCCCCGGCGGTTTGCCGGGGACCGCGAACGACTACATCGCCCTCATCGACGCCGACGTCAAAGCGATCGTCGCCGGCCTCGCGGCGAAGAAGTAGGAGACGCGATGGAGATCTTCACGCTCTGGCTGTGGCCGCTCCTGGCGTTGATCCTCCTGCCGGGGCTGCTCGTCTACTTCGGGCTCCACGTCGTCGAACGCGGGATCATCTTCGTGGACCTGGCGTTGGCCCAGATCGCCGCGCTCGGGATCTGCGTTGCGATCGCGCTGGGCGCGCATCCCGGCCACGACGCGCTGCCGTACGTTCTGTCGGTGGTGTTCACGCTGCTGGGCGCCGGACTGTTCGCCTGGACGCGATTCAATCATCCGCGAGTCCCGCAAGAATCGATCATCGGCATCATCTACGTCGTCTCCGCGGCTGCCGCGACGCTCGTGCTCAGCCATTCCGCGGAAGGGGACGAGGCGCTCAAGAACCTCCTGGTCGGCAACGTGCTCCTGGTCACGAAGAAAGAAGTGCTTTTCACGTTCGGGCTCTTCGCGGTGATCGGGATCGTGCACGTGCTGTTGCGCCAGAAGTTCCTGATGGTCACGTTTCACGAAGACCAGGCCAAGGCGAAGGGGATCGCGCTGCGTCTCTGGGACTTCCTCTTCTACGCGACGTTCGGTCTCACGGTCGTCAGCTTCGTCCAGATCACCGGCGTGTACCTCGTCTTCTCGTACCTCATCGTGCCGGCGGTCTGCGGCGCGCTGCTTTCCGCCGACATCCGCACGAGACTGATCATCGGCTGGATCGTCGCGCTCATCGCGGGGGTCTCGGGCCTGCTGTTGTCGGTCAAGCTCGAGACGTTCGACCTTCCGACCGGGCCCACGATCGTATGCTGTTTCGGCGTGCTCCTGATCGGCACCGCTCTCGTGATGCTCGTGCGCAACGGACGGGGCGCTGATCACGCCTGAGGACGCGCCGTCCCGTCGTCCTCGAGCCCGATCAGTGGTGCACGAGTTCGGACGGCACCACCGGGCGATCGAGCAACGCGTAGAACCGCTCGCGGCGGTCCCGGCCTGTCCCGATCCACTCGCGGACGATGTCCTCGCCGAGCGAGTAATTGAACACGTACGAGCGGTACGTCTTCGCGAACTGCACCGATTTCTCCGCCTTCTCTGGGGTGGTGAGGCCCCACTTCGAGATGAAAGCGGCCACCTCCGCCTCCGGCCGGCCTTCGTCGAGAAGCATGCGTGCCGCTTCGCCGCCGACGTACTTGAGCGGCTTGGCGGCCTCGCGGATCCGGTCGAGCGCGAGGATGGCCTCACGCGGCAGGCCGGCGACGGGAGCGAGGACCTCCGTCAGAGCCTTGCGGCGCTCGTCGTCCGAAAACACGATGTCGATGCCGACGTTCGCGGTTCCTTCCGCCAGCAGCGACTGCGGCGAGTAGAGCGGGTAGACGGTGTACTCCACCCACCCCCGCCCCTTCACCAGCTTCTCTTCGAGGAGAACGTTGAAGAGGTGGTGGCCCGGGTAACCCTCGTGGCACATCGTGCCGAGTAGATTGTTCAACTCGGTCGGGAGATCGGTGTTCAATTCGATCCGGCTCTTGAAATCCCCGAGGTACCAGTTGTAGGCGCCCCAGGGCTTACCGGTGACCAAAACCGCCTCGAAGCTCTCGCCGGCGGGGAGCTTTACGAAAGGCGCGTTCGCGTTTCTCGCGAGGTCGAGCGCTCGGTGCAGCGTGCTCGCGATCCGGTCCGTCGGGAGGTACACCGCCCGGCGTAAGGCCTCGATGCGGCGCCCCAAGGGGCCGGTCCCCGGGACGAGGCGTTCGAGGGCGTCGTGCGCCGCCTGGAACTCGGCGATGTCGTGGTGCGGCGGATCGGCGTCGTAGAGAGCGCGACACTCTTCCGTCAGCGTCATGCGCTCTCCGGAGAGGCGGCGCAGATGGGCCTCGACCGCGACGAGTTGCTTGTCGAGGTACTGTTTGCGGTCGGCGGGTCCTTCGGCCTCTTCGAGATCACGACGCAGCGCGCGGGTTGTCGCGAGGAGGCCGGGAAGGGGAATCGGCTCGCCGCGGGCGGCCTCGGTGGGCCACGCAGGCGGACCGTAATAGGCGTCCACGTAGAGCGCATCGTGCCGCCCCACGGCCAGCACGAGCTTCACGTAGGATGCGGCGACCGCGTCGAGGCGCGGCCCGCCCGCGCATCCGTGAACCAGGGTCGCAAGAGGAATGAGGGCCAATCCCGGCAAGGCCAATCTCATGACGGTCCTTTCGCGATGCGCTTTCCGTGTAGCATCGCCCCGCCACAATCCGCGAGGAGGGCTCGATGGACGCACCGTGGATCGCGTTTTACGAAGAAGGTGTTCCGAAAACCATCCACTATCCCCCCTGGACGCTCCCGGAGCTCCTGGATTCGATCTCTCGGGAGTATCCGAACAAGACCGCTCTGACGTTTTACGCCGACCCCAAGCTTCCCCCCTCGCGCATGACCTACGGGCAACTCAAGGACGCGACGCTTCGCTTCGCGACCGCGCTCTACCAGTTGGGCGTCCGCAAAGGCGACCGCGTGGCCATCATGCTCCCGAATTGCCCCCAGTTCCCCGTCGTATTCTTCGGCTTGCTCCGCCTGGGAGCGATCGCCGTGAACACGAACCCGCTCTACGTCGCCCGTGAGATGAAAGAGCAGTTCAACGACTCCGGCGCGGAAACGGTGATCCTCTTGAACACGTTTTTCACCCGCCTACGCGAGATCCGCGAAGAGACCAAGATCAAACGCGTCATCGTCGTGGATATCGCCGAGACGCTGGGCTTCCCCTGGAGCGCCATCGTCCACTTCGCGCAGAAAAAACACGGAGAGCACGTGGAGGTGCGCCCCCAGAGCGACATCTTCTTCCTCCCGAGGCTTCTGAAAAAACACCCGCCCTCGCCTCCCCGCGTCGACATCGGGAAAGACGACGTCGCGCTGTTGCAGTACACCGGGGGCACCACCGGGACACCGAAGGGCGCGATGCTGACGCACGGGAACCTCGTCGCCAACACGCTGCAGATGTCCGCGTGGTTCGCCAAGGCGGAGAAGGGAAAAGAGGTCGTGATGGCGGCGGTCCCGTTCTTCCACGTCTACGGGATGACGGTCTGCATGATCTTCGGCCTGTACATCGGCGCGGAGATCGTCATGGTCCCGCGCCCGCGCCCCGTGGACCTCGTCATGAAGGTCATTCAGAAAACGCGCGCCTCGATTTTCCCCGGCGTCCCCACGCTCTACACCGCGATCAACAACCACCCCGACGTCAAAAAATTCGCGCTCGGGAGCATCAAGTTGTGCCGGTCCGGCGCCGCCCCCCTCCCTCTCGAGGTTGCCGAGACCTTCGAGAAGCTGACGGGGGGGAGGCTCGT
>JANMVW010000198.1:0-6828 GCA_031393555.1 Acidobacteriota bacterium | reverse complement strand
CGACGGTCACGAAGATGAACGCGAGCGCGGCGCGCGAGGCGGGGGAGCGGTCGTTCACGGGATCTTCTAGACGATGCCGGGGATCAGGCGTTTGGTCCGCGCGCAGTAGGCGACGTAGGTCGTGCCCAGCGCCTGCCGCAGCGCCGCTTCTTCGACCAGCATGCGGTACCAAAAAACGGCGACGATCGGGACCATCAACACGATCAGGCTCAGCGCGTTCGCGAGAGACAGCCCGAAGCCGAAAAACGCCAGGAGCGATCCCGTGTACGACGGGTGCCGCACGAACCGAAACGGTCCGGTGTCGACGAGGGCGTGATCGTCGTGCATCGCGACGTCCACGGTAAAGAACCTGCCGAGCGTGAACACGGCCCACCAGCGCAACGCGAGCCCGCCGACGAGAAACGCCAGGGCCGTCGCGCGGACGACGGAGGGCGGAAACGGAAAGCGTCCCGGGCCGTAGCCGGAAAACGAAACCGCCAGCGTGATCGCCAGCGTGATCACGATCCACAGCAGCCGGATCGAGCCCCGGTCCGCCGCTTTCGCGCCGTCGGTGTGCCGGGATCGGCGAAAAAGCGCCAGGGCCAATTCGGATCCGAAAAAAAAGAGCGTGACCAGGCCGAGCGTCGCATCGTGCACTAGGTCTCCCGGGCAGGCCTGGCCTCACGAAACACCAGCACGGAGAGCACCGCGGCCGCGACGCAGCCGGCGACGCTCACCCACATCGGCAGGACCCAGCCGCCGATGATCACCTCGGTGCGGAAGACGAGTCGCAAGAGATGAACGACGGCAATGATGTCGAGCAGGATCGCCACGAAGAAAGATGCTGGTTTCATACGGTGCCGACCTTCACGCAGTGAATCGGGGGGAGCGATTCGAACAGGCAGTCCCACTGTTCGCCCCCCTCGCGTCCGATCCAGAGCTGTCCCGTCGTGGTTCCGAAGTAGAGCGCGGGCGATTTGAACGCGTCGATGGCCATCGCGTCACGCTGCACGGTGAAAAAGCTCGATTTCTTGGGGAGGCCGCGCGTGAGCTTGTTCCACGAATCGCCGCCGTCTTCGCTGCGCCAGATCGCGGGCGACCCGCCCGGGCAGGTGCGCGTCGCCGGCTCGAGCGGCAAGACGTAAACGACGTCGGGATCGTGCGGGTGAACGACGATCGGGAAGCCGAAATCAGACGGCAATCCCTTCGCGATCGAGCGCCACGTGCGGCCGTGGTCGTCGCTGCGCAGCACGCCGATGCCCGGACGCCGTCCGCCCGGCCCGTCCCACTCGGCCCAGCCGCCGTGGTTTTGAATGTACAGGCGGCCGGGGGCGTCCTTGTGGCGCGCGATCTTGTGCACGCACTGGCCGAACTCGGGATACGGGTCCGGCGTGAAGCCGGCGCCGATCCCGTTGTTTTGCGGCGCAAAGGTCGTGCCGTCGTTCTCGCTGACGTAGTGACCGCCGGTCGAGATGCCCACGTGCACGCGATTCCCGTCGCGGAGGATCGTGTGCAGGCAGAGCCCTCCGGCCCCCGGTTGCCACTTGCGGGAGTGCGGGTGATTGCTGATGCCCGGAACCAGTTCCCAGGAATCGCCGCCATCGCCGCTTCGAAACAGCGAGGCCGGCTCGACGCCGCACCACAGTTCTTTTTTTCCGGCCCCCGTTTCGAGCGACCAGATGTTGGCGAGCGCGCGGCCATCGTCTTTCGGGAACTCGGGAGCCGACTTCGTTTCCTTGAACGTCTTCCCGAGGTCGGTCGACCGGAGGACCTTCATGCCGAAAAATGGATTGCAGCTCGAGGCGTAGATGCGAGGCGCGCCGCGGTCATCGATCAGCGCGGCGTAAACGGCTACGCCTGACCCGAACGGACCTCGCAGCGCGAAGCCTCTCCTGGACTTCGTCGATTCCGCGACGAAAAGGCCCTTTCTGGTTCCGATCGTAAGGATCACGCGTTCCCGCATGTTCACCCCCCTGACACCGCGGGAAGAATGATGACCTCGTCTCCTGGCACCAACGCCGTCGCGAGCCCCTCGCGGTCTCGCATGTGCGACGCGTTCACGAAGATGTTGATGTGGCGGCGCACGGCGCCCGTCTCATCGCAGACGTTGCGGTACAACGACGGGTGATTGTGCTCGAGCGCCGAAAGCGCTTCCCCGACGGTCGATGCGGAACTGTTCAGCTGGCGCGCGCCGGCGCAATACTCGCGCAGCGGTCCCGGAACGAAAATCGTGACGGTCGCCGAGCTCACTTGTTGGATATTCTCCAGCTCGAACCGAACCAGGTCGCCAGGCCGCGAAGGTCCATACAGGATGCGCTGGTCGCCGAATGGTTGGCCGGCACGACCGTAACGCGATGCGCGAGCCAGGTCGACGGCATGGACAGCTCGACCTTCTTGTCGCGCGCGAGGTTGATGCGCTGGCTCAGCAAGGCTGAAACCAAGTAGATCCGATCCGCGCTGCCGTCGCTCGAGTGGTTTTCGACCCTCAGGTAGAGCTGGGCGCAGGCCAAATCGTCGGGCTTGCATCGTTCGACGATCTCGAGCCCGGCATTGGAAAGCGTCTTTCCGATCGCCTGGCAGTCCGGCTCTTTGGCGAGATCGTGGCTTGCCAGGTCGTCCGCCGGAAGCTCGGCTGGGGCCGAGCCCTTCTCGGCCGCGGCGCCGCCCGTCATCCCGGTCCGGCCGACGTTTACGAAGATGATCTCGACGCGTTTCAGGCCCCGAAATCCGTACTCCGGCAGCGGCGGCGGCGCGTCGGCCGAAGCCCCACCCACGGCGGCCGCGAGCACAATGATCGACGTCCAGGCGAAGCGCAGTGTTCTTGTTTTGGTGTCCATGGCCTCATGATAACGCGAACGAGCCGCGACCGGGGAGGCCCTGACCGGGCTATTCGATGAGGGCTCCGTGCTCCCGAAGCAGGGCTTCGAGGACGGACCGGTGGCACCGGTGCTCGTCGGGGCAATAGCACCCCACGGACAAGGGCGTGGTCTGAGACAAGGCGGCCAAGAGCCTGAGTAGCCTCGTTGCGGAAGGACGCTTCATCTCGGCCCGGTAGCGCTTGACGAAGCCCTGCCACGTCCGCGCATCCGTTGCGCCGAGCGTCACCTTGACGAGTGCCTCCGATGGGGCCAGCTCCGGCAACCAGACGTCGTAGAAATCTCGCGACCCGTATTCGGCCTTGGGCACCCCGCGCGGCGGACGTCGCACCGTGCCGAGGCGCAGGCCTTCGCCCCGAGCTCGAGGCGTACCGAGTTGAACCACCCGGATCGTCACGGTTTCGTGCGGCGGAACTTCGTCTCGATTGTTTTCATCGGCTCGGTCCCTCTGCGGAAACCCTCAGGACTTCGCTGTCTTCGAAGGTTTCGGCTTGCCGGAACGGTTCAGGGCTGCCGCTTGGCGGACGAGCGCCTTGAAGGCGGACGCGTCGACGTCCTCTCCTTCGTGGATGTCGATCGCGCGCCGTACGTTTCCGTCGAGGCTCGCGTTGAAGAGACGGGCCGGGTCCTTCAGGGACGCGCCCTTGGCGAACGTCAGCTTGACGACCGACTTGTAGGACTCGCCGGTGCAGATGATGCCGTCGTGCGACCAGACCGGAGTGCCCATCCACTTCCACTCCTCGACGACGTCCGGGTCGGCTTCCTTGATGAGCTTGCGCACCCTGCCGAGGATGTGTCCGCGCCAGTCCCCGAGTTCGGCGATTCTGTTCGAGATGAGTTTCGATGCCGACTGGCCTTGGCTTGCGCCCGCGCGTCTCATTTTCGCGGATCCGATCAACACTTCGGCGATTTGCGTTTCTTGCCGATCACGCTTCGCGCTTCGAATTTCTTAATGTGATCGGGCGCGAACGGAATCGTGCACGCACCGGCCAGGTCGACGGCGATCTTACCGATCGCGCCGGCCGCATCGACCGCGAGCTTGTGGAGCGGTTTGACGTGGCATGCGACGGCGATCACGAAACCGTTCATCACGCATTTGACGCGACTGGGCTGCTGGTGGATCGACTTCGCCACGCGCTGAAGGAGCGACTTGATCTCGGCAAGGTCGAGGTCCGCGTCCTGCGTGATGGCGACCAGGCTGCTGTAAGTCTGCCAGCCGGCCGAGGCGATGGATGCGTCCTTGGATTCGATCCACTTCAAGGCCATCTCTCGACCGTGCGGGCCCGAGGACGCCACCCACGGGACCGTGTACTCGGCGACCCAGTCCGAGGTGGCGCCCCGGACCCACTTTTGCAGGTCCTTCTTGGTCATCTTCGCGTCGTCCGCGATCAGTCCGGCGAGGTACATCGCGTCGGCGATACCGGTGTCGTAGAGATCCAGAGCGAGCTGGTAGTCCATCTTGACGCGCTTCTGAATCTTCTTCATGTCCTCGACCTTGACGCCGAGGCACGGCTCCTGAGCGCCGTGGTTCATCCACATCTGCTTGCTTCGTGCGTTGCCGAGCTTCTTGAGCTCGGCGACGATGTCTTTGGCGGTCATCTGCTTTTTCCCTCGAGTTGCACGTCAAACGCAATCGGCTCTGGCCGTTGTTGGGCCTCCGAACTCGGCGATCTTACGCTCTCCGGCGTCATGACTGGGCCGTTGGCCGGCTCTCCCGTTCGCAAACCAGCTCCGAGGGTTACTCGACGTTGGGGATCTTCACGATGCTGCCCTTGGCCTTCGGGTCGTTCGGATCTGTCACGACCGTGACGTACAGCTCGTTCCCGTCTGGACCGAACGCCACGTTGGTGGTGCCATCGCCGGCCGCGATCCGGAACTCGTGCAGCAGCCTGCCGTCCGGGGAGATCTTCAGGATCTTCCCGCCGAACCACTGGGCCACGTACAGGTTGCCCTTGCCGTCAATCTTCATGCTGTCCGGTCCCAGCCACCAGCTGTCGTTCTTGTTAGGCGTCAGGAGGTTCAGCAGGGCGAAGTTCGCGCGGTCACTCAGCGAACCATCGTTGTTGACCCGGAACTTCAAGATACTGTTCCCGACAGTCTCGCTGACGTAGAGCGTTTTCTGGTCGGGGGAGATGCCGATCCCATTGGCGTAGTTGAGGTCATTGGCAACCTCGATCCATTTTCGACTGCCCGGCGCAAGATAGAGGACCTTCCCAACGATGGCGGTCGGCAGGCCCTGATACGGACCGAACATCGTCGCGTAGGCGCCCCCATTGCGCGTGACCACGACATCGTTGATGCCGCCGGAGAATTTGCGACCCTTGTCGTCGGCGACCCATCGGTGCAACTGCTTGCCGGCCATGTCGAGTTCGAGGATTGCGCCATGCTCGTCGGCGCACGCCACCAGAAAAGTCTTCTGCTTCGTGAGGGCCAAGCCGTTGTGGCTGCAGCCCGGCAGGGTGTTCAGAACGATCGTGTGCTCTCCGTCCCACTTCGACAGCGTGCCGGATGTCCAGGCCACGTAATAAAGGTTCCCGTCCACAAACAGCGGCCCTTCGGGTCCGAGCACATCCGTCACGCTGGTGACCTCGTCGGCTCGGACAGCCAGGGTGGCGGCGAGCGCGAGGCCGACGACGAAGCTGGTGAGTCCGCGAATGTTCATTTTGGCTCCTTTCGTGGCGCTGAGCAGTCGAGACGGGAGTCTCCCGGATGCGTCAATGTCGGTCGAACGCCCCCGTTCAGCGGCGGGCCGCGCAGCGGACCGTCCGCTGCAACCGGTTGTCAAGCGGCGACCGGTAGATGGCTCAAGGCCACTGCGCATAGATACAGCCCGACTCCGAACACGGCATGTGTTGCGAGGCTCTTGAGCCTGGCCTGCGCCGGCTTGGGCGTCTTTGAAGAAGCGATCCCGAGACCGAGAGAAGGCTGCAGGACGAAGAGCGGAAACACCATCGTACCGATGCCATACAGGAGGGCAGGCAGAACGGTTGGCCGTGCAAGCCAGTCGCCGGGCGCGAGAGCTAGGAACACTCGCGCGAGCACGACGCCTATCGTGTAATGGGCGACCCAGCCTGCGGCACACTCTAAGCGTCTTGGTGGCGCGGCCGCGATGCTCGAATGGAAGAAGGTGCCCTCCGGCATGTGAAGAAACCAGCGGCCGAGCAGGCAGTAGTTGAGCGAGGGAACGCCGAACGGCCCCTTCAAGAAGAGATTCCAGGCGTCCATGAGGAGACTGGCGCCCACACCTATTGCGACGGCGCCAAGCACATGGTGTGGCGTGGTGCTCAGCTGCTACCTCGGCGCGGATGGAGCCGCCTGACGCGCTACGTAACGCGAGGGGCGAGCGGGCGCGACGCTTGCGACAGCAAGCGGCGTGACCGGACGAACCGTCGCGTTGACGCGGTTGTTGGACAGCGAGCCTGGCGGCTCAGAGGTCTTCGGGACGCAGACCTGTGCGCTTCGCGATGCCGAGCCAGCATTCGGGGCCCGATTTCTTCATCGTCGGGGAACGCAAACACGAAGTCGGGCCACCCATCGCGAGACATCGTGCGATGCGAGCCGGATTGTCGCTTGATCACCCATCCGACCCTCTGAAGCGCTGCAAGTACCCGCCGAGCCCGGCTGCTCGGCCAATTGCTCATGCTGCCTTGAATGCAATGTTCAGGAGGCTGGGACCTTCTTCACCGTGATCGAGTCGGTCAGCGACTACGCGCAGGGCGAGAGCCTGGACTTTCGAGACGGCTTCCTCGCGCGTGGCGCCGTACGCCAAGGCACCGGAAAGCTCGATTACCTCGGCAATCCAGCGGCCGTCGGTTTCCTGTTCGACCTCAACTCGAAAAGTCATCTGTACTCCGACCCAATTAGGTGTCGGAGAATATACGTCCGAACCAGGAATTCGCACAGTCGCGACCCGTGACAGCGTGGACCGACAGCTTCACGGCCATGTTAGCCAGCCACGTTGCCTTGTGCACCC
>JANMVW010000194.1:0-19642 GCA_031393555.1 Acidobacteriota bacterium | reverse complement strand
ACGCGCGAGTCCGGACCTTGGCTGCGCGATGCGGTGGCCGACGGCCTCGCCGCCCGCGGCGGCACCGTGACGGACGCGGGGGTCATCACCACCCCGGGGCTCGCGTACGCGACGACCGCCTCGGGCTTCGACGCCGGCGTGATGATCTCGGCCAGCCACAATCCGTTCGAGGACAACGGCCTGAAGGTGTTCTCACGCGACGGGGCGAAGCTCGAGGACGCGATGGAATCGAGCATCGAGACGATCATCCTCGACGAAACGATCGCGTCGCCGCCCGAGGGCGCCGGCCGCGCCGTGCTCGACCCCACGCTCGTCGGTCGCTACGTTGCCGTTCTCGAAGGGATCTTGCCGCCGGGCCGTTTGAACGGCCTGCGCATCGTCCTCGACTGCGCGAACGGTTCGGCCTCGGCGATCGCTCCGGCGGTTTTTGGCGACCTGGGCGCCACGGTCGAGACGCTGGGCGACCGGCCGAACGGGCGGAACATCAACCTCGGGTGCGGGTCCTTGCACCTGGACGGACTGGCCGCTCGCGTGAGAGACGGCGGCTTCGATTTGGGCCTGGCGTTCGACGGTGACGCGGACCGGTGCCTCGCGGTCGATCGGCGCGGACGCGTCATCGACGGCGACCACATTTTGTTCCTGTGCGGACGACGTTTGAAACGCCGCGGCGCGCTCCCCGGCAATGCGATCGTGGCGACGATCATGAGCAACTACTGGCTCGAAAAGCGGCTCGGCGACCTGGGCATTGGCCTCCACCGCGCGCCGGTAGGCGACAAGTACGTGCTCGAGAGGATGGTCGCCGAGAACGTCGTGTTGGGCGGCGAGCAATCGGGGCACGTGATCTTCCGCGATCGAGGCACGACCGGGGACGGGATCCTGACGGGCCTCCTCCTCGTCGATGCCGTGCTCGACGATGCCGTCCCCGTCGAAACGACGCTCGACGGCATCGTCGCGTTTCCTCAACTGTTGATCAACATTCGCGTCAGCGAGAAGCCCGACTTGCGCGCGCACCCGGCGATCGGCCCCGTGGTCCTCGCCACCGAACACGAGCTCGAAGGGCGCGGGCGCGTCGTGCTGCGCTATTCCGGAACGGAGAGCCTCGCGCGCGTCATGGTCGAGGCCGACGACGACGCCCTCGTGCGGAGCACCGCCAACCGCATCGCCGACGTCATCCGGGAACACCTGGGCGGTTAGCGGCAGGCCTAGAGGGGAACGTCCCCTTAGGCCTGCCGCATCCAACGGAAGATTTCCACGAAGGTCGGGCGCTTGCCGTACATCAAGAGCGCGGTCCTGAAAATTCGCGCGGCGAACCGCAGGGTGATCCAGACGGAGCCCGCGAGGATCCCCAGGGTGAGCGGGATCTCCCACCACGAATAACCACCGCTCCCGATGCGGATCATCATCGTCACCGCCGAGGTCAACGGGAAATACGAGAGGATGCGCGCCGTCGTGCCGTTGGGATCGCGGATCAGCACCTCCAGAAACAACATCGGGATCGCGCTCCCGATCGACCAGAACATCCCGTACTGCTGCATGTCCTTGGCGTTCGTGCCGATCACGCCGGTCCCGGTGATCAGTGTTCCGTAGAGCAAGAACGCCAGCACGAAGTAGGCGAGGCACAGGATGACGATCACCGGCGAGAGCGCCAAGCCGGCGATCAACAAGACCGCGGGCAGGAGCGCCATGGTCAACCAGATCGCAAGCTGCAGCAACCCCGCCGCCCCGAGGCCGAGCAGCTTGCCCAAGAGCAGCGAACGCGCGTCGATCGACGACAGGATCACCTCGATGACCCGGTTTTCTTTTTCCTCGCTCACCCCCTGGATCAGAGTTCCCGCGCTGGTGAGGATCGAGATCAGGAGCAAGAAGGTGAAAGCGATCGGCACGCCGATACGGCGGACGATCTCGGCGAGCCCGCGCTCGATCCACGTCCCGTCCTTCGACTTGATCAGGGTCTTGATGTCGACCGGACTCAGGATCCGCGCGATCACCTCGGGAGCGACCGCATCGGCCGCGAGACTTCTCACCATCAACCTTCGGAGCGGCACCTGCGAGAGCTTCCCCTCGGAAAAGATGGACTCGCTCGGGTTGTACGCTGTGATCTTCCCAGCGGCCACGTAGTCGGCCGGGATCACGAAGACGGCGCCGATCTCTTTTTTGTCGAGGGCGGTAAGAGCCGCCTTCTCGTCGGGAAACGGGAGAAACTCGGTTCCCGACAGCAGCGTCTTCACGATCCCGGACGCGGGCCCCGCGGACGATCCGGCCATCCCGAGGGCGTCGTTCACCGCCTTTTGCGCGTCGGGAGGGAGTTCGCCGAGGCCGATCGGTCCCTTCTCGAATCGCACGATCCCCGCCTGGTCCACGACGCCGGCTTTTCCGGTCGGCTTGTCCATCTTGGCCGCCGTCGTGCCGATCAGAAAGATCAGGCCGGCGTAGAGCCCGACGAAGATCGGCATGCCGAACGTCCCGATGAGCCAGCCGGGGCGCTTGATCGTTCCCAGGAACTCGCGCCGGACGACGATCGAGGTTTTCCCCTTCATGCCGCCCTCCCCGCATTCGACTTGACGACGTGCACGAAGATCTCCTCGAGGGGCGTCGGGGCGGCCTCGAAACGCGCGATCGTCATTCCGGCGCCGATCGCCGACTCGAGGAATCGCTCGGGCTTCAGTTCGGGGGCGAGCGTCAGCTTCAGTTCGGCCCCGACGTGCGAGGCCGTCAACACGCCCGGGAGCGAGGCGAACTCCCCCTCACCGTCCACGAGCACGACGTTTTCGCGCCCGGCCTTGCCTTGAAGCTCTTCGGCGTAGCGCTTCTTGATTTCGCGCAGCGTGCCGTACAGCACGCGCCGGCCACGGTCGATCATCACGATGCGGTCGCAAAGCTCTTCGGCCTGGTCCATCTGGTGGGTGGACAGGACGACCAGTCTTCCCTCGCGCTTCAGGTCGAGGATGATGTCTTTCACCATCCGCGCGTTCACGGGATCGAGGCCCGCAAACGGCTCGTCGAGGATGACGACCTCCGGCTCGTGGAGCAGCGTCCCGACGATCTGTACCTTCTGCTGCATCCCCTTCGAGAGCGCGTCCACCCTTTTTTTGGCCCACTCGCCAAGACCCACCCGGTCGAGCGCCGCCTGCGCCTTGGACCGCACGTCGCGCCCGTTCATCCCCTTCAGGCGGCCGAAGTAGTCGAGGACGTCGATCACCTTCTGCTTGCGATAGAGCCCGCGCTCTTCCGGCAGATAGCCGACGCGGTCGTGGTCGGCGTCGATCGATGGCCGCCCGTTGACCAGGATGCGCCCCGAGTCGGGCCGGAGGATGTCCATGGTCATCCGGATGAGCGTGCTCTTCCCCGCCCCGTTGGGGCCGAGGAGGCCGAAGACCTCGCCGCCGTTGACTTCGAACGATACCTGGTCGACGGCGAGCTTTGAATCGTAGGCCTTGACGACGTTTTCGATCGCGAGTTGTGGCATAGCGCGGAGTATACGGGGGCGCGGGCTGTTAGGATTCTTCCACCATGAGTTTCACCTCACTACTCGTCCTTGCGGCGCTCGCCGCCGCCCCGTCCACCCCATCCGTCACCCACTACACACTGCGGGTCGAGCTCGACCCTGCCGCGCACCGGATCACCGTCGCAGGCACTGTGCGCGACGCCACCGGGCGAGAATCGCCCGTGTCCCTCGCGAAAACGATCGACCATCCGATCTCAAAAGAGGGCGAGGATTACGCGCGCGGCTTCGCGGAAACCGTTGGGACGATCCAGCCGGAGGGCGTCTTCCTGTCGGGCGCTTCGGGCTGGTACCCGACTTCGGGCGACGCACTCGTCACGTTCGATCTGACGGTCACGCTCCCCGCCGGGTGGGACGCGATCAGCCAGGGAAGCCGCGAGGTGCAAGAGCGCGGGTCGGCCGGCACCCGGCTTCACTTCGTGGCCAACGACCCGCAGGAAGAGATCTGGCTCGTCGCCGGCCCGTGGATCGAGACGAAACAGTCCGTCGACGGCATCGAGGCCATGGCACTCCTTCGAGAGCGAGACGATGCGCTGGCGGCGAAGTACCTCGACGCGACGGGCCCCTACGTGTCGATGTACTCGAAATTGCTCGGCGCCTACCCGTACACGAAGTTCGCGCTCGTTGAGAACTTCTGGGAGACCGGCTACGGCATGCCGTCGTTCACGCTTTTGGGCGGAAAGGTCCTGCGCCTCCCCTTCATTCTCACGTCGTCCTACCCGCACGAGATTCTCCACAATTGGTGGGGGAACGGCGTCTACGTCGCCCGCGAGAGCGGCAACTGGAGCGAGGGGTTGACCGCCTACCTCGCGGATCACCTCTTCGCGGAACAGAAAGGCGGAGGCACCGCCTACCGGCAGGAAACGCTGCAGAAGTACGCCGACTACGCCTCCCGCGCGAAGGATTTTCCGCTCTCCGGGTTCCGCGAGCGCCACAGCCCGTCGACCGAGGCGATCGGCTACGGGAAGGCGCTGATGCTCTTCCACATGACGAGGCGCGAGCTCGGGGACGACCTCTTCGTGAAGGGCCTGCGTGCGCTCTACGCCGGCAAGAAATTCCAGCGCGCGAGCTTCGACGACGTCCGCCGCGCCTTCGAGACAGCGTCCGGTCGCGACTTCGCGGCATCATTCACTCCCTGGGTGGTGCGCACCGGAGCCCCGCGCTTGCGCTTGCAGGACGTCAAGGCGGTCGCAGGCGATGGAGCGTCGTGGCGGGTCACGGGGACGATCGACCAGACGCAAGATGCCGCGCCCTACGCGCTCGCCGTCCCCGTCGCCGTCACGATGGAAGGCCGCGACGCCGCCTCGCAAACGATCGTGCGTTCCAGCTCGAAGGAGACCGCCTTCGAGCTCACCGTCACGGCGCGTCCCCTGCGGCTCGACGTCGATCCCGAGTTCGACCTGTTCCGCAGGCTCGACGTCGAGGAAGCCCCTCCCGCGCTGTCCTCGGCGTTCGGCGCCGACACGTGCACGATGGTCCTCCCCGCGAAGGCGGACCCCGAGCTGCTCGTCGCGTACCGCGCGATGGCCACCGAGTGGAACACCGGGAAGACGTCGCCGATGACGATCGTCACCGACGAGGCGTTGACGGTGCTCCCGAAAGACGGATCGCTGTTCCTCGTGGGCTTCGAGAATCGCTTCGCCGAAGCAGGTACGGACGCCCTCATCCCTTACGGCGCGAAGGCCGAGCGCGTTGGCGCGCGTGCCCGGGTGCTCGTGGCTCGCCGGAAGGCGGGACAGGCGCCCGTGATCGCTTTCGTCGCCGCGGATCGCGCGGCGCAGGTGCCGGGGCTCGCGCGTAAGCTCCCGCACTACCACAAGTATTCGTATCTGACCTTCGAAGGAGACGAGCCGGTCAACATCGACAAGGGCCGGTGGCCGGTGCAAGGCTCCCCCCTGACCGCGTTCCTCGACGGCACGCCGGCGATGGCGAAGCTCGCCGCGCGCGAACCGCTGGCGGAACTCCCCCCCGCGTTCTCCGAAGAACGGATGATGGCGACGGTGCGCGCGTTGTCGGCCGCCGCATTGAAGGGGCGAGGCCTCGGGACACCGGAGCTCGATCGCGCCGCGGACAGAATCGTCGCGGCGATGAAAGACGCCGGGATCGAGGTCCTGCCCTCGGACCCGGTCATGCGCAACGTCGTCGGCGTCTTGCGCGGGACGAAACCCGAGTGGTCGGAACAAAGCGTCGTCGTGGGCGCGCACTACGATCACCTCGGGACGAACGCCGAGGGCACAACGCATCCCGGCGCCGACGACAATGCGTCGGGGGTCGCGGTCCTTCTCGAGCTTGCGAAACAGCTGGCTGGATCCGGAGCTCAAGAGCGCACGGTGATCTTCGTCGCGTTCACGGGCGAAGAGACGGGGCTTCTGGGTTCGAAGCGCTACGCCGCCGCAACCTCGCCCTGGCCCGCATCGAAAGCAATCGGCATGGTGAACCTCGACACCGTCGGGCGCCTCTTCGCTGGAAAAATCCTCGTATTGGGATCGAGCTCGGCGGACGAGTGGATTCACATCGTCAACGGAGCCGGCTACGTCACCGGGGCACCCGTCGAAGCGGTGATGAACGATCCGGGCGGCAGCGATCAGAAGAGCTTCATCGAAATCGGCGTCCCCGCGGTGCAGCTTTTCACGGGAGCCCATGCCGACTACCACCAGGCGGGGGATACGGCGGACAAGATCGACGGCGGCGGCCTGGTGAAAGTCGCCGCGGTGACGCGCGAGCTCATCGCCTACCTCGCCGAGCGGCCAACGGCACTGACCTCGAAGATCTCCGGCGCGCCGAACGCGGCGGCGGCACCTGACGCTCGTGAGCGACGGGTGTCTTTGGGATCGATCCCCGATTACGCCTTCCCCGGCCCCGGCGTGCGCGTCACCGGAACGATGCCGGGGTCTCCCGCCGAGAAGGCCGGACTTCAGGCCGGCGACGTGATCCTCAAACTCGGCGACAAGCCCATCGCGTCGATGCGCGATTTCTCCGAGGCCTTGAAGGCGCTCGCCCCAGGTGAGAAGGTCACCGTGACCTACCAGCGCGGCGGGGAGACGAAAACCGCCGAGACGACGCTCGTCGCCCGGTGAAACCTCGAATTCGTCATGTTTTTTCGGGGCGGCGGGTGTTTTGAGCCCCCCACGAGCGGTTTTGCGCGAAAAACGGCCTCGCAGGATCGCCCAGGATCGCCGATCGGGCCCCCGTCCGGGTTCCTGGAGGCCCGGAATCGACGAAAGTCCGACGAAATCATTGTGGACTTCCCGCGCCAGGGATCGGTCTACACTCCCGTTGATGGCGCAACCGACGGTCCCACGGGCGATGCGTGTCGCCCCCCGGCTCGACCCCGCGCTGCGCGCCGGCTCCATGCGTCTTCGGCACGCCCTGCTGATCAACCCGTTCTACCCCAAGGACCAGCACGCGAGTTTCGGGAAGCACGTCCTCACACCGACGCTCGCGCTGACGAGCATCGCGGCATCGACCCCTCCCGATTGGACCGTGGCGTACTGGGACGAGAACCTCCTCCAGGGACCGCCGCCCGTCGACCCGTTTCCGCAAGTTGTGGGAATCACGGTCCACCTCACCTTTGCGCGGCGGGCGTTCGCCCTCGCGCGCTGGTACCGCGAACGCGGCGCGGCGGTCGTCCTGGGCGGGCTTCACGTCCTGTCGTGCCCGGAGGCCTGCGCGCCTCACGCCGACGCGCTCGCGATCGGCGAAGGGGTCCAGCTCTGGGGACAGATCCTGCGCGACGCGCAGGCGGGCCGGCTGAAGCCTCGGTACGAGGCGAGCTACCGAGAGCCGCCGTATCGCGACGATCCCGCCCCGCGCCGCGACCTCCTCCCCCGCGGTCAGTTCTTGACCACGACGAGCCTGATCGCGACGCGCGGCTGCCACAATCGTTGCGGGTTTTGCTATCTCGCGACCGACGGGCTCTCCATGCCGTACCAGATGCGCGAGCCGGCGCAGGTGGCCCGAGAGTTCGAGGCGGACGGCCAGCCGTACGCCGTCTTCGTCGACAACAACCTCGGCTCCCGTCCCGACTATTTGCTGCGCCTTTGCCGCGAGTTGGCTCCGCTCCGCAAGATCTGGAGCGCCGCGGTCTCGATCGACGTCACCGACCGGCCTGAGCTGATCCGCGAAATGGCGCTGGCCGGATGCACGGGGGTATTCGTCGGGTTCGAGTCGCTCCACCCGGACAACATCGTGGACGCGCGCAAGAAGAGTCCGCGTCCCGGCGAGTACGCGCGCCGCGTGGAACTCCTCCACGACCACGGGATCCAAGTCAACGGGAGCTTCGTCTTCGGTTTCGATCACGACCGGCCCGACGTCTTCGAGCGGACTTGCGATTGGATCGAGTCGCAGCGACTCGAGTGCGCGACTTTTCACGTCTTGACGCCGTATCCGGGAACGCCCCTTCACGCCCAAATGAAGCGCGAGGGACGCTTGCTTCACGAGGACTGGGACCTCTACGACACCGCGCACGTCGTTTTCCGGCCGAGGCACATGACGGCCGAGCAGCTCGCCGAGGGCTACGCCTGGAGCTACCAGCGCCTGTTCTCGCACCGGTCGATCTGGCGGCGCCGACCTGAAGAGCGCGCCGCCGTGCTCCCCTACCTCGCGATGTCGTACCTGTACAAGCGATCGAACCGCTTCTGGTATCCCCTGATCCGATTCCGCCTGACCGGCCGCGTCTGGCGCCCGCTCATCGCGTGGACCCGTTACAGGCACGTGCGCTTTCGCGAGCGCCTCGCTTCCCACGAGCCCGGAAGCGTGGGCCGCGCCGCGGCGGTGGTCTCAGCTGGCGTGTGACGCCGGGAAGAACACCCTCTCGGTTGACCCAGGGGCGGCTGCAACCGATAATCCCGGCCCGAAAGCGAGGACCCATGAGCCTGATCGTACCCAGCACACGCCTTTCATCCGCCTTCGCGGTCTTTCTGCTGTGCGGCGGCCTCGCCGGCTGCGGCGGCGGCGACAAGCCCGCCGGCGGCGGCGCGCAGGCCCCCGCAGGAGAGACGATCCTCATCGGCCACTTCGGCTCGATGACGGGCTCCGAGGCGACGTTCGGCCAGTCCACCGACAACGGCGTCCGTCTCGCCGTCAAGGAGATCAACGAAGCCGGCGGAGTCAAAGGACGGAAGATCGAGCTGAAGACGTACGACGACCAAGGGAAAACGCAGGAAGCGGGCACCGCGGTCACACGGCTCATCACCAGCGACAAGGTCGTCGCGGTGCTCGGTGAAGTCGCCTCGTCGCTGTCGATTGCGGGAGGCCGCGTGGCCCAGCAGTACGGCGTTCCGATGATCTCCCCGTCGTCGACAAATCCGGCGGTCACGGAGATCGGAGACATGGTGTTCAGGGTCTGCTTCCTCGATCCGTTTCAGGGCTGGGTGGAAGCGAAGTTCGCCCGTGAGAGTCTGAAAGCCCAGAAGGCGGCGATCCTCTACGATCAGGGTCAGGCGTATTCGAAGGGACTCAAGGACTACTTCAAGGCCGCGTTCGAGCAGATGGGCGGGACGGTCACGACCGTGCAGGCGTACACGGGCGGCGACCAGGACTTCTCCGCGCAGCTCACCACGATCCGCGAGACGAACCCCGACCTCGTGTTCCTTCCCGGCTACTACACCGACGCCGGAAACGTCTCGATCCAGGTGCGCAAGCTCGGCATCACCGTCCCGATGTTAGGTGGCGACGGGTGGGATTCCACGCAACTCGCCGCGATCGGCAAGGACGCGATCGAGGGGAGCTACTTCTCGAATCACTACTCCTTCCAGGAAGACCGCCCCGAGGTGAAGAACTTCGTGACGAAGTACACGGCGGACTACGGGCAGATCCCCGACGGCCTCGCCGCGTTGGGCTACGACGCCGCACGGCTGCTGTTCGACGCGATGGGCCGCGCGCCTTCCCTCGGCGGAAAAGACCTCGCCGCGGCGATCGCCGCGACGAAGGATTTCAAGGGCGTGACGGGCCTGATCACGATGGACGCCAACCGCAACGCGTCGAAATCCGCGGTCGTGGTCCAGATGAAGGGCGGCGTGCCGGTGTACGTCACGACCATCGCGCCATCGCAGTAAGCCGCGCGGTACCGCCGACTCCCTCGTGACGAAGTTCTTCCAAACCCTGATGGACGGCATGGCCGTCGGAAGCCTGTACGCGCTCATCGCGTTGGGCTACACGATGGTCTACGGCACGCTCCAGTTCATCAATTTCGCGCACAGCGACATCTTCGTCCTCGGGGCGTGGGTCTCGTACACGATCGCCGTCACGATGGGGTACGCGCTGGCGGGGACGCATCCGCCGCTGTACGCCGGCATACTGATCATGCTCGCCGCCATGGCGACGTGCGGGGCGGCGGGATTCACGATCGAGCGGCTCGCCTACCGCCCGTTGCGAAAAGCGCCCCGTCTGAATGTTCTCATCACCGCCATCGGCGTTTCGCTGTTCCTCCAAAACGTCGGGCAGTTGAAATGGGTCTTCGGCACGCAGCCCCAACGCATGCCGTCGGTGCTCGAAGACCGCGTCCTGGGCATCGTGGCCGGCGTGCAGATCCATCTGGTCGATCTCATCGGCGTGGTGACGGCGCTGGCGCTCATGCTCGTCCTGGACTGGCTGATATTCAGGACGCGTCTGGGTCGGGCGATGCGGGCCGTCTCCCACGACACCAACGTCGCCGCCTTGATGGGGATCAACGTCGATTCGGTGATCTCGTTCACGTTCGTGTTGGGCTCGTCCCTGGCTGCGGCGGCCGGATTCCTCTATGCGATGAAGTACCCCGGTCTGAACCAGCCCGCGCACGCCACCTGGGTCCTTTTGGGGCTCAAGGCTTTCGTCGCCGCGGTCATCGGCGGTATCGGCAACATTCGCGGAGCCATGTTGGGCGGCATCCTCATCGGTTTCATCGAGCTGTTCGGCGCGGCGTATCTGTCGCCCCACCTGCGCGACATCTACGTCTTTTCGATCCTCATCTTCGTCCTTCTCGTGCGCCCCTCCGGCATCCTCGGCAAGACCGTCGCGGAGAAAGTCTAATGCTCCGCCCCGAAATAGGGGACTGTCCCCTATTTCTTATCAAGTCGATATTCCGTGAAATTTGTAAGAAAAAGGGGACTGTCCCCTATTTCGTGGCGAGGCGATAGATGAGAGGGGCGTTGCCGTTGGCCATCGGATTCGCGCTGGCCATCGCGTTGCAGTTGGTGATCGGTCCTTTCGCCGGACCGTTCGCGGTCAAGCTGCTGATGGACATCGGCATCAACGTCATCCTCGCGGTCTCTTTGAATCTGGTGAACGGCTTCACCGGACAATTCTCGATCGGCCACGCCGGATTCATGGCTGTCGGAGGCTACGTCGCCGGCGCCATCACCTACTACGGATCGTTCTTGCTCTGGGGCGGGCCTCAGGTTCAACTCGGCTGGCTATCCGGCGGCGACGTTTTGTTCGTCGGCGGATGCCTCGCCGGCGCCCTGGTCGCGGCCGGCACCGGCTACATCGTCGGTCTCCCGTCCCTTCGCCTGCGCGGCGACTATCTCGCCATCGTCACCTTGGGTTTCGGCGAGATCTTGCGCGTGACGCTGCAGCGCACCGGCGATGTGATCACCTCGGTGGACGAGGTCAAGAAGGCCTCCTTCTCGACCCTTGCGACGAGCGTGGGCGGATCCCTGGGATTTTCGGGGCTCCCCTACTACACCGACCTCTTCTGGGTTTACCTGTTCGTGACGATCACGGTCGTCGTCGCGCTGCATCTGAAATTCTCGAGCTACGGCCGCGCGTTCCTCTCCATCCGTGAAAACGAAATCGCAGCCGAGGCCGTCGGGATCAACACGACCAAGCTGAAGGTCCGCGCCTTCGTGCTGGCGGCGGCGTTCGCGGGGATCGCGGGCGGCCTTTTTGCCCATGAAGTCGGGACGTCGCTGAACCCGCGCGAGTTGGGATTCCAGAAATCATTCGACATCGTGATCATGGTGGTGCTCGGAGGCATGGGCTCGGTGTCGGGCGCCGTCCTCGCGGCGATCGTACTGACGCTGCTTCCCGAGGCGCTTCGCGGGTTTTCCGAGTTCCGGATGCCGATCTATGCGCTGGCGCTCATCTTGATGATGATCCTCCGCCCCCAAGGGATCTTGGGACTCAAGGAGATCTGGGAGTTGCGTACGGGTAAAGCGCGATGAGCGCGCTCCTTGACGTCAAGGGCATCGCGATCGCCTTCGGCGGACTGAAGGCGGTCCAGGATTTCAACCTCGAGATCCCCAACGGTACGCTCCATGGTCTGATCGGCCCCAACGGCGCGGGGAAGACGACCGTATTCAACCTGTTGACCGGAGTCTACCGGCCCGACGCCGGCACGATCCAGCTCGACGGGAGCGACCTCCTCGGGCTCAAGCCCCATCAAATCGCGAAGGCCGGGATGTCCCGCACGTTTCAGAACATCCGCCTCTTCCCCAACCTCTCGGTGCTGGACAACGTGAGGATCGCCTGCCACCTGCGGGGCGAGCACGCGCTCATCCCGACGGTTCTGCGCTTCCCGAAGCAGCAGGCCCAAGAAAAATCGATCCTCGATCGCTCCTTGCGTTTGCTGACGTTGTTCGAGCTTCACGACCGTCGCGACGAAGTAGCCTCGTCTCTCCCCTACGGCGACCAGCGCCGGCTCGAGATCGCCCGCGCGTTGGCGACCGATCCGAAGGTCGTTCTGCTCGACGAGCCGGCGGCGGGGATGAACCCGAAAGAAACCCATGCGCTGGCCAAGTTGATCCGCCGCCTCCGCGACGAGTTCGCCGTGACGATCCTCCTCATCGAGCACGACATGGCGCTCGTGATGGATATCTGCGACCGGATCACCGTGCTCGACTACGGCGTGACGATCGCGTCCGGCGCGCCGGACGACGTTCAAAAGAACCCGAAGGTCATCGAAGCCTATCTCGGCGAGCCGATGGAAGCGGGAGCGTAGGGATGGCGCTCCTCACGATCGAGAACCTCTCCGTCCACTACGGCGCGATCCGGGCCCTTCACGGCGTTTCGATATCCGTCGAGCCGGGCGAGATCGTCACGCTGATCGGAGCCAACGGCGCCGGTAAGTCGACGACGCTGCGCGCGGTGAGTGGACTGGTGAAGCCCTCCGGCGGAACGATCACGTTCAACGGCAAGAACCTCGCGGGATGGGCGCCGCACAAGATCCTGCGCCTCGGCCTGGCGCAGGTCCCCGAGGGGCGCGGCATCTTTCCCAATCTCACCGTCGACGAAAACCTCGACTTGGGCGCCTTCGCGCGCACGGACCGCAAGAACATCGGGGGCGATCGCGACCGCGTGTTCGCGCTGTTCCCTCGCTTGAAGGAGCGTCTCGATCAGCGTGCCGGGACGCTCTCGGGCGGCGAGCAGCAGATGCTCGCCATCGGCCGCGCGCTCCTCGCCCGCCCGCGCCTCCTGCTCCTGGACGAGCCGTCGCTCGGCCTCGCCCCACAGCTCGTGCAGACGATTTTCAAGATCATCCGGGAGATCAACGCCTCGGGGACGACGATCTTCCTCGTCGAGCAGAACGCCCACATGGCGCTCCGGGTAGCCCACCGCGCCTACGTCCTCGAAGTCGGATCCGTCGCCATGCAAGGGGACGCCAAGCAGTTGGCCGCAAGCGACGAGGTCAAGAAGGCCTATCTGGGGATCGCCTAGAGACTCCAGCACAATCCCCCGAGTGCGCGTGCTAACCTCCTCGGTTCGACCGGTGGCTTGAACCGAAGAGAGGGCCTAGCGATGCCTGAATTTATTTTCACGATGAAGGACCTTCGTAAGACCGTCCCGCCGAAGCGGGAGATCTTGAAGGGGATCTGGTTGTCGTTTTACTACGGCGCGAAGATCGGCGTGCTCGGCCACAACGGCGCCGGCAAGTCGTCCCTGCTGCGCGTCATGGCGGGCCAGGACGATCAGTTCACCGGCGAGGCGTTCCCTGCGAAGGGTTCGACCGTCGGGTTCCTGGCCCAAGAGCCCAAGCTCGATCCGGCCAAAACCGTGCTGGGAAACGTCGAAGAGGGCGTCGCGAAGCAAAAAGCGATCGTCGACCGTTACAACGCCTTAATGGAAAACTACTCGGACGACACCGCCGACGAAGCCGCGAAGCTCCAGGATCAAATCGACCACCAGAACCTGTGGGACCTCGACACGCATCTGGAAATCGCGATGGACGCGCTGCGCTGCCCACCGGGCGACGCCGACGTGACCAAGCTCTCCGGAGGCGAGCGGCGCCGCGTGGCGCTGTGCCGTCTGCTCCTCCAGAAACCCGACCTCCTGCTGCTCGACGAGCCGACGAACCACTTGGACGCTGAATCCGTCGCGTGGCTCGAGCGTTACCTGAAAGAGTACGAGGGTACGGTCGTCGCCATCACTCACGACCGCTACTTCCTCGACAACGTCGCCGGGTGGATCCTCGAGCTGGACCGCGGCGCGGGGATCCCGTGGGAGGGGAACTACTCGTCGTGGCTCGATCAGAAGTCGCGCCGCATGGCCCAAGAAGAAAAAGCCAGCTCGGCCCGGCAGAAGACTCTGGAGCACGAGCTGGAGTGGGTGCGCATGGCGCCTCGCGCGCGGCACGCGAAGAGCAAGGCGCGCATCACGGCCTACGAGGACCTGCTCCGCCAGGACTCGGAAAAACGCATGGAGCAACTCGAGGAACTGTATCTACCGGCCGGGCCGCGCCTGGGCGATCTCGTCGTCGAAGCCAAGGGTGTCCGCAAGGGGTACGGCGACAACCTCCTCATGGAAGACCTCTCGTTCCATCTTCCGCCGGGCGGCATCGTGGGTGTGATCGGACCGAACGGCGCGGGCAAAACCACCCTCTTCCGCATGATCGTCGGTCAGGAAACGCCGGACAGCGGATCCTTGCGCGTCGGCGACACGGTCGTCCTGTCCTACGTCGATCAGAGCCGCGACGTATTGGACGGCGACCAAAACGTCTGGCAGGCGATCTCTCAGGGTCTCGACATCATCGCGCTCGGGAAGCGCGAGGTTCCGAGCAGGGCGTACGTGTCGTGGTTCAATTTCAAGGGGTCCGATCAGCAAAAACTCGTCAAGGACCTCTCGGGCGGCGAGCGCAACCGCGTTCACATGGCGCGCATGTTCAAAAGCGGCGGCAACGTTTTGCTGCTCGACGAGCCGACCAACGACCTCGACGTCGATACGCTGCGGACGCTCGAGGAGGCGATCCTCAATTTCGCCGGCTGCGTCGTCGTCATCAGCCACGACCGGTGGTTTCTGGACCGGATCGCGACCCACATCCTCGCGTTCGAGGGGGACTCCCAGGTTGTGTGGTTCGAGGGGAACTACCAGGAGTACGAGGCCGACCGCCATCGCCGCCTCGGCGCCGAGGCCGTCCAGCCCCACCGCCTCAAGTACCGCAAGCTCACGCGCTCCTAGGGGATTCTCTCCCTCATCGCAATATTCGCTTGACGCCCTCGGGAGTTCTCCGTAGATTCCCGCCCGATGCATACCATCACTCTTCAAGGCTGTTGCACATGTTGTCTGGGAAAGGGCTGCGGCCTTCGCCCGGAGCATGTGTTCGGAGCCAACGTAACGTAAGGCACTAACCGAAACACAGCGAGCGGCGATCGAAAGCGGCCCATGCACCAACGAGTGCTGGGCCGTTTTTCTTTTTGGGGGTCGGAAATGCCGAGAGGAAACACCACGTCGAGCCGATCGCGCCTTTACCCGATCGGCCTCAAGGTTGGGGGAAGGCGTTGTCTGGTCGTCGGCTCGGGAGAAACTGCGCGCCGGAAGACCGAAGAGTTGATCGATTGCGGCGCGATCGTCCACGCAGTCGCTTCCGCCTTTACGCCCTCCGATCTCGACGGCGTGCACCTCGTCGTGGCAGCAATCGACGACCCGCGGATCCAAAAAGCGGTGGCGCGATCGGCCGCCGCACGCGGTATCCCCTGCAACGTCGTGGACGTCAACCACTTATGCACCTTTTACGCCCCCGCCGTTCTCCGCCGCGGAGCGATGACGATTTCCGTCGCGACGGACGGGAAGTTCCCGCTCCTCGCCGTCGCGATCCGGGACCGGTTCGCGGCCGCTCTTGGTGAAGCGGTGGGGCCCGCGCTCGAGCTTCTCGGCGAAGGTCGGGACCTCGCGTGCGCGCGGTTCCCGGACGATCGGGACGAGCGCGTTGCGGCACTCCGGAAGCTTCTGTCGTCGCGAGCGCTGGAGTGGATCTTGGCGGGACACCTCAGCGAATTCGAGGCCCATTGGGAATTATGGAAAACGGAACTTTCCGCTCGAGCCTGAAGGCGACTTCCCCGGCCCTCTTACGGCTGGGGAGGCTCCTGCGCGCGTGTGCCCCTCTCCCCAGGGGTGTGGTGAGCCTCGTCGGCGCCGGCCCGGGCGATCCGGGGCTTCTCACCGTCAAGGCGGCGCGTCGGCTCGGCGAAGCAGACGTCGTTTACCACGACGCACTCGTGTCGGAGGCCATCCTCGAGCTGTGTCGCCCGGGCGCGCGCCTTGTGCCGGTGGGCAAGAGACGCGGCTCGGTCACGTTGTCGCAGGAAGGAATCGTGCAGGCCCTCGTCCGCGACGCGAAACGCGGGCTCGCCGTCGTTCGCCTCAAGGGAGGCGACCCGTTCGTCTTCGGCCGCGGCGGCGAGGAGGCGTTAGCACTACTCGAAAGCGGTGTGGCATTCGAGGTCGTCCCCGGCGTCACCTCCGGGATCGCGGTCCCGGCCGCGGCGGGGATTCCTCTGACCCACCGCGGCATCAGCAGCTCCGTCGCGTTCGTGACGGCCCACGACCTCGGCGACGGTGCGGCGGGCACCTTGGTGCGCGCCCGGCTGTCCCAACTCGCGCGGGCCGCGGACACGGTCGTGATTTTCATGGCGGGCACCGAGCTCGCGGAGGTGCGCCGCGTCCTGCTCGACGCCGGCCTCCCCGAGGACACTCCCGCGGCGGTCATCGAGAGCGGGACGCTCCCCGAGGAGCGCGTCCTGCGTGGCACGCTCGCGGACCTCTCATCGCATCTGGCGTCCCGCGCGGGCGGCCCCGTGCTCGTCGTGGTCGGACGCTCGGTCGCGCTCGGCGACCGGCTGCGCGCTGCCGCGCGGCCGCGGCGGGCTGGGAGCCGTCCGGCCCTTGGAGTGAGCTCCCATGGATAGGGCGGGCATCGACCTTCCGCGTCTCGTCGAGGCCGCCGAGGGGTGGAGCGCGGAGGATGCGATCCGCTGGGCCGTTGACCACTTCCATCCCCGCGCCGCCTTCGCGTCGAGCTTCGGTGCCGAGGACGTCGTGGTGACGGACCTGTTGCTCCGCGCGCGCACGGATGCGCGAATCTTCACACTCGATACCGGCCGCCTCAATGAGGAAACCCACGAGGTCGCCCTGCGGATCCGCGAGCGCTACGGCATCGCGATCGAGACGTTCTTTCCGGATCGGGACGCCGTCGAGAGGCTCCTCTCCGAGAAGGGGCCGTTCTCGTTCCGGGAGAGCGTCTCCCACCGGAAGGAGTGCTGCGAGATCCGAAAGGTCGCGCCGCTCCGGAGAGCGCTTGCCGGCCTCGACCTGTGGATCACGGGGCTTCGGCGCGGCCAGGCGGTGACGCGCGTCGGGGTCCCCAAGCTCGAGTGGGACGAGGAATTCAGCGTGCTCAAGCTCAATCCGATCGCGGATTGGAGCGAGGAGCGGGTCTGGGACTACATCCGGGCGAACGATCTCCCCTACAACGCACTCCACGACCGCGGCTTCCCGTCGATCGGATGCGCTCCCTGCACTCGCGCCGTGGGCCCCGGCGAGGACATTCGCGCCGGCCGGTGGTGGTGGGAGCTGCCAGAGCACAGGGAATGCGGAATCCACGTGAACCGACGCGAAGGAGAAACTCGATGATACCCACGACGAACACGCACCCAAAGCCGTCCGCCAACGAGCGTCTCAAGGAATCCGACCCGACGCTCGCGGGAACGATTGCAGCAACCCTGGGCGATGCGTCCGCGGACCGCTTTTCCGCGGACGACTCCTACTTTCTAAAGTTTCACGGAATCTACCAACAGGATGACCGCGATCTGCGCAAGTCCGGCAAGGAATTCAGCTTCATGGTGCGATGCCGCATTCCCGGCGGCGTGCTCCGGCCGGAGCAATACCTGGCGTGTGACGACCTCGCCACGCGCTACGGAAACGCGACACTTCGGGTGACCTCGCGCCAAGGCTTGCAGTTTCACGGGGTGGTAAAAACACGACTCGGCCCCCTGGTGAAGGCGATCCACGGCTCCCTGCTCACGACACTCTCGGCGTGCGGCGACGTGAACCGAAACGTCATGGCCCCGGCGACTCCTCCGCAGGACGCCTTGGGAGAGCAGGTCCGGGCGCACGCGAGAGAGGTTGCAGCGGCTCTTTCGCCCAGGACCGGCGCGTACCACGCGATCTGGGTGGACGGCGTTCCGCTCGAACTCGACGATCCGCCCGAGGCGCCTTCCATCGACCCGCTCTACGGCAAGACGTATCTTCCGAGGAAGTTCAAGCTGGCGTTCGTGATCCCGCCGCGAAACGACGTGGACATCCTCACGAACTGCTGCGGGTTCGTCGCCATCGCGGACCCGTCGGGTGCGCTCGCGGGATACGTCCTGACCGCCGGCGGCGGGATGGGCCGTAGCCACGCCAACGGGGCGACCTTCCCGCGCCTCGCGGACTCGATCGGCTTCCTGCCCAAAGAGAGGGTGGTCGACGTGGCGACGGGCGTGCTCACCATCCACCGCGACTTCGGGGATCGCGCGAACCGAAAGCACGCCCGCCTGAAATACGTGCTCGAGGACCGCGGCCCTCGCTGGTTCCGCGACGAGCTCGAGCGGCGCGTCGGCTTTGCGATGTCCGACCCGCCTCCGTTCCGCTTCCAAGCCTCTGGCGACCCGGTGGACTGGCACCCGCAAGCGGATGGCCGTCTCTTTCTCGGCCTCTTTGTCGAGACCGGACGCATAAGGGACGGGGAGCGCACCCGCCTCAAGACGGCGCTGCGGGAGGTGATCGAGCGGTACGGGCCCGAAATTCGACTGACTCCGGGGAACAACGTCCTCCTCGCCGACATCGAGCCGGCGCAGAAGGACGACATCACCCGGCTTTTCGCCGGCCATGGCGTGACGATCGGCGGCCAGGGCACCCTCCTGCGCCGCGGCTCGATGGCGTGCGTGGCCCTTCCAACGTGCGGTCTTGCGGTGGCGGAATCCGAGCGCTACCTGCCGTCCCTCATCGGACGCATCGAGGCCGTGCTCTGCGAGCTGGGGCTCTCCGGCCAAGAGTTCCTCATCCGCATGACCGGCTGCCCGAACGGCTGCGCGCGCCCGTACACGGCGGAGATCGGCTTCATCGGCCGGTCGCTGGGACTTTACGAGATCTGGCTCGGCGGCAACGACACGGGCACGCGCCTCAATCGGATTTACAAGGAGACGGTCAAGGACGCGGACATCGTCGGCACGTTGCGGCCTCTTTTCGCCCGCTATGCCGCGGAGCGCCACGGCGACGAGCGATTCGGAGACTGGTGCGCGCGCACCGTCTGGAACGAACCGCCGGAAGCCCGGTAGGCGGGCGCATCATGGACACTCTTTCCGCCCTCGAGAACCAATCGATCTACGTCTTGCGTGAGGCGTACAACAAGCTCGACCGCCTCGCGATGCTCTGGAGCATCGGCAAGGACTCAACCGTCCTGCTGTGGCTCACGCGCAAGGCGTTCTTCGGGCACGTCCCTTTCCCGCTAGTTCACGTGGACACGAGCTACAAGATCCCGAGCATGATCGAGTACCGCGACCAGCTGTGCCGCGAGTGGAACCTCAAGCTCGTCGTCGGCAAGAACGAGGCCGCCCTACGGGAGCGGCGCACGTTCCCCGACGGAAACGCCACGCGCGTCGCGTGCTGCGGCCGGCTCAAGACGGACGCGCTTCAGGCCGTGCTCGACGAGCACGGCTACACCGGTGTCATCGTCGGCGTCCGCCGCGACGAAGACCCCACAAGGGCCAAGGAGCGCTATTTCAGCCCCCGCGACAAGCACATGGAATGGGACGTCTCCGACCAGCCGCCCGAGCTTTGGGATCAGTTCAAGACGGAATTCGAGAGCGGGACGCATATCCGCGTGCACCCGTTGCTCCACTGGACCGAGCTCGACGTCTGGGAGTACATCGAGCGCGAGAGCATCCCCATCATCCCGCTCTATTTCGCCGA
>JANMVW010000156.1:0-9721 GCA_031393555.1 Acidobacteriota bacterium | reverse complement strand
GATGAATGAGCCGTTCGCGTTGGGGAATTTCCAACTCGGCGCTGAAGACGTCGATGGCTGGGGCCAGGCGCGTCAGCAACGCCTGGCCCCCCAGAATGCCACCACGCTCCACGGCGATGCGGAGAGACTCGTCATCTTCTCCGTTGGACTCCACGAATTGTCGATAAGCCGCCTGCGCCGCGGTGCGACTGTGCGCATCGAAGCATTTCAAGATCTCGTCACACGTCAGACACGGGGCCATCGGTGCAATCCCTGCCATCGCCCGATGATGACTCCACGGCCACGCCTCGGCTGTCGAAACGAGACCGGCGCGGACCGGATTGAGCGCGAGGTACCGAGTGATCTGCAAGAGATAATTGTCGCGATCGACCAGCAGGCTCTTGAATCGACCCGCAAAGACGTGCCCCACGCGTCCATGCCTTCGGTTGAACGCTTGACCGTAAACGCCGTTCAACTGTCGGAGTCCACCGGAGATGTTGGGCTCTTGAGGTTGGAGGAGCAGATGGTAGTGATTCCCCATGAGGCAGTAGGCGTGACAGCGAAAGCCCCAACGAACCACGACCGCTTGGAGGATGTCCAGGAAGGCGTTGCGATCGAAGTCATCGAGGAAGACCGGCTGGCGAGCGTTGCCTCGCGTCAGAACATGGAAGAACTCTCCCGCAAGCTGAAGACGTAGGGGGCGCGCCATTGTCGCGACCGTTCCGAGGAGAGGGGGGACGGGCTCAGCGTACCGAGCTTCAACAATGAATCAATGGGAGACCTGACCCCGGCGGGTTTCCTGGTGGAAACCGCGGCGCTCCATTTGACCCCAGGCGCGGCGACGGCGAATCGTGTCCCAGAAGGCCTTGACCTTCATCGCGGAAAGAAACTGCCGGTAGCCGAAGTTCTCGATGACGCTGTAGGCGAGCAGTTTCGTCAAGTCGACCCAGCCCGGGTAGCGCCGGAACGAGATCTCCTCAAGCAGGATCGCCGCGATCGAGAGGAACATCCCATAGAGGATCGCCACCGCGAGGAACATCATGAAAAACTGCACGTCGAGGATGCCGAGAAGGTACGACGCGATCACGGCCACGTAGCCGAACGTCTCGATGAACGGGCCGAGCAGCTCAAACAGAACGAAGTACGGAAAGGCGAACATGCCGACGTTCCCGTACTTGGGGTTGAACAGCATCCGTTTGTGCTGCCAGAGGGTCTGCAAGAGGCCGCGGTGCCAGCGGTTCCTCTGGCGGGCGAGCACGGAAAACGTCTCGGGCGCCTCGGTCCAACATACGGGGTCGGGGACGAAGACGACGCGATACGGCTGTTTTTTGCGTCGCATGTGGGCGTGTAATCGCACGACCAGTTCCAGGTCCTCCGTGTCGGTGCCGTGCGTGTAGCCGCCGATTTCGATGACTTCCTGCTTCTTGTAGATGCCGAAGGCCCCCGAGATGATCAGGAGCGACTGGAGATTCGACCAGCCGACGCGCCCCGTAAGAAACGCCCGGAGGTACTCGACGACTTGGAGGATCGGCAGCGCGCGGTCGGAGAGCGCAATGCGCGTCACCCGGCCGTCTTTCACGTCGCAGCCGTTGACGATGCGGACGATGCCGCCCGCCGCAACGGTCTCGATCGGTTTTTCCATGAACGGCTTCACGACGCGCAAGAGAGCGTTATCCTCGATGATCGAATCGCCGTCGATCGAGCAGAACAGCGGATACCGTGCGAGGTTGATGCCTGCGTTCAACGCGTCCGCCTTGCCGCCCTTTTCCTTGTCGATCACGGTCAGATTCGGATACGCCAGCGAGCCGTACACGGCGCGCACCTGTCCGGTCGTGAGCGAGTACTTGCAGGGGCGGTCGCTCCGCCTGAGCTCGTAAACGTCGATCAGCCTGCCGAGCGTGCCGTCGCTCGAGCCATCGTTGATCACGATGATCTCGAACTCGCCGTAATTGATCATCAGCATCGAGCGGACGGTCTCGACGATCGTCTTTTCCTCGTCGTGCGCGGGGATCAGGACCGAAATCGGCCAGGTCATGTCGGACTGCATGATTTGGCGGTAGTCGGAGAAAAACGTCCTGCGGACGAACTTGAGCACTTCGGCGAGGGAAATCAAGAACAGGAGAAGGTAGATCGAATTCAGCACGAGGAAGTAGAAAAGGACGAAGACGTTGAATCCGATGACGGCGTCCTGAAGCATCGCGGCCACGCTCATCGCGCGACTCCCGCGGCCGGCTCTTGCGGCAGGAGGCGGAGGAGGGCCTCGCGCACCACCGGTTCGCCGTGGGTCGTCGCGAGCTCGCGCAGGCGGCTGATCTGTCCGGCTTGGACGAACCGCGACACGACCGACTCGGCGGCGGAGCGCTGCTCGACGGTTCCGGCAAGCTCCGCCACGCGGCGGTCCAAGACTCCCGCGTCTTGGAGCATCAGACACGCCTGATGCGTCGCGTAGCGATCCGCATCCTGGAGCATCCACTCGAGGGCTTCGATCCCCGGCGGCCCGGCGAGTTTGAGAGCCTCGGCGGCGTTCGCGCGCACCCACCACTCGCTATCGCGGAGCGCGGCGCACAGCGCCGGGATCGCCTCGAGGTCGTGCGCGCGGCCGAGCGCCTTCGCCGCCATCGCGCGCACTGGCCAAGCGGGGTCGTTGAGCGCCTTGCGCAACTCCGGTGCGGCATCGACGACGCCGATCGCCCCTAGGGCGTGTGCCGCGCGGGCGCGCACGTTGCTCTCCGGATCGCCGAGGCGCGAAAGCAGCCACGGCACCGCCTCCAGGGCGTGGATGCGCCCGAGGATGTCGAGGGCGGCGAGTTTCGCGTGGGAGTTCAGCTTGGGGAAAGCGTCCATCAACTCCTTGACGACTTCGCCTCCCATGCGGGTCAGGATGTCGGCGATGCGGATGGTCGACCACCGGTTGGGCTCGGTCAACGCGTTGACGAGCGGAAGCACGGCGGCGCGTCCGCCCACCAGACCGAGAGCTTTCGCGGCGCGCAGCCGCACTTCGGGAACCTCGTCCGTGAGCGCCGCGGCAAGCTGGGATGTCGCGCGCTTCGCTCCGGCCAACCCGAGGCTCTCGGCAGCCTGCGCGCGCCCCCACCACCGGGAACCCCGCAGGTTCGCGAGGAATCGATCGACGAACCCCAGTTCGTCCAAGGCGCGGCAGAGCCGTTCGTGCTCGATGCCGCGCACGCGGGACACATGGTCGAGCAAGATCATCTCGACGATCACGCGGTCGCGGCGGGCGATCGCGCCGCCCAGCGCGGGGAGGACCGAGGCGTCGCTGCCATGCGCGTACTTCAGAATGACCGGCTCGAGCGCCCGACGGCGCGCGCGGCGCCAACCGTCACGGACCTCGCGCCACGCCTTCCCGGCGACGATCAGGATCGTCAACGCCAGGAAGACTGCCGCGATGGACAGCACCGTGACGATGAGAGCGCTTTGCATCATGCCGTCCTCGGCTCGAGCAGTTTGCGCACGCGGGAGATGAACTCGCGCGCGTTGAACGGTTTCACGACGTACTCGTCGGCTCCCTGCTCGAATCCGCGGACGATGTCCTCCTCGTGGTCGCGCATCGAGAGGATGAGAACGGGGATCTTTTTCAGGCGCTCGTCGGTCCGGATCGCGCGAAGGACCTCGTAACCGTCGCGGTAGGGCATGACGAGATCGCTGACGATCAGATCGGGCTGCGCGGTCGCCGCGGTCGCTATCGCGTGCTCGCCGTCTTCCGCGACAAGGACCTCGTAGCCTTTCTCCTCGAGGAGCGAAACGACGAACCGGCGCGTCACCGGGTCGTCCTCCGCGACGAGGATGCGCTTCGCGACGCTCATTCTAGCCCCCAACCGTAAAAATCGTCGCCATGCTCACACTTCTCCCCGCCCGATGAGTCAGAACGAATATAGATCTCTGGAGGAGTCGCGCAAACGCAACCCCTCCGGGCCCCGGACCGCTAGCGCCCCGTGGAAACCTGTCCGATAGTTCTTTGGCCTCCTCCGGAGGTCGGATTCGGTGCCACCGGAGCGATTGACAGCCTGGATTGCGATTCATCTTCTCCCCGGGGTCGGACCTCTGACCGCGCGCCGCGCCCTCGATCTCCACGGCGATCCTCGCGAGGTCGCATTCCGGTTACCGGCGGCCGCGTGGCGGGAGTTCCCCGGAATCGACGCGTCCACCGCACGGGAGATCGTCGCGGCTCGCCCTGCGCTGATGCGGCGGGTTGAGGCGGAATGGGACGCGGCCGTCCGAAAGAACCTTCGCATCGTAGCGAGAGACGATCCGGAGTACCCCTCGATGATTGCCGCCCTCCCCGACGCCCCCGTGGTGCTCTACATCAAGGGGGACCTGCCCGACGGGCGCGTGCGGCTTGCGTTGGTCGGATCGCGACGCGCCACCGCCTACGGCCGCCAGTTCGCCCGAGAACTCGCAGCGGACCTCGCCGCGCTAGGGGTCGAGATCGTCTCGGGTGGAGCACGTGGGATCGACACCTGGGCGCACCGCGGCGCCCTCGAGACGGGGGGGCGCACCGTCGCGGTGCTCGGGTGCGGCTTCGCTCACACGTACCCACCCGAAAACAAAGACCTCTTCGAGGCGATCGCCGCCTCCGGGGCGATCGTGAGCGAGTTTCCGATCGAAACCTCGCCGCTGGCAGAAAACTTCCCACGACGGAACCGGCTCATCAGCGCTCTTTCCGCCGGGACGATCGTCGTCGAAGCCACCGACAAATCCGGCTCGCTCATCACGGCCGGACACGCGCTCGAACAGGGCCGCGAGGTGATGGCGGTCCCCGGCCCCGTCACGTCCGAGCAGTCTCGTGGCTGCCACCGGCTGATCCAACAGGGAGCAAAACTGGTTCAAACCGTCGAGGACGTTCTCTCCGAGCTGTCGCCGATGTACCGGGACGCGCTGGCCCGGGGAGCCCCCCGGTCCAGTCCCGGCCCCTCCAGCCCGGTTCCTGCGGATGGCCCGGCGCAGGCCCTCACCCCGGATGAGACCGCCGTTCTGGCCCTTTTCGACGATCCACGGCCCGTCCACGTCGACCGGCTTGCCGAGAATGCTACGTTCGGAGTGGCGCGGCTTCAGACGGCGTTGTTCGGTCTGGCGCTGCGCGGGTGTATTGATCCATTGGCGGGTGGGTACTATGTTGCCCGCCCTCGAACCGGGGCCTCCGGGGCTTGGGGCGGCCACAGCTAACAGCTCAGAGTTAAGGGTCAAGAGAAGGAAGGACGCATGGCACGATCGCTCGTCATCGTCGAGTCCCCCGCCAAAGCCAAGACGATCAACAAGTTCTTGGGAAAGGGATTCGTCGTGAAAGCCTCCATGGGCCACGTGCGCGATCTTCCCAAAAAGACGCTGGGAGTCGACGAGAAAGACTTCACGCCGACCTACACGGCCCTCCCGGAGAAGAAGAAAACCCTGACGGAGCTCCGGAAGGCTGCAAAGGACGCCGACGCGATCTTCCTCGCCGCCGACCCCGACCGCGAGGGAGAGGCGATCTGCTGGCACCTCAAGGAAGAGCTGTCGAAAGACACCGACGTTGTTTTCAAGCGCGTTCTGTTCAACGAGATCACGAAGAAGGCGATCCTCGCCGCGTTTGAAAGCCCGCGCGAAATCGACGCCCATAAAGTCGACGCCCAGCAGACGCGCCGAATCCTCGACCGACTCGTCGGCTACAAGATCAGCCCGTTGCTCTGGGACAAGGTGCGCCGCGGCCTGTCCGCCGGGCGCGTTCAAAGTGTCGCCCTCCGGATCATCGTCGAGCGCGAACGCGCGGTAAAGGCGTTCATCCCGAGAGAGTACTGGTCGTTGACAGCGCAGTTGTGGGGGGGCGAAGCGCCGCAATTCGGCGCGAAGCTCGTCGCAAAGAACGGGAAGAAGATCGAGGTCGTCTCGCGCGACGAGATGACCGGCGCTCTGGGCGAGCTGGGCTGGGAAGTCGCGGCCGCCAAGCCGGCGAGCGAGGATTCGACCTCGTTGATCCTCGAGGTCAAAGCAAAGCACGCCGACCCGACGCCGTTCAAGGTCGCCAAGATCCAGTCGCAGGAAAAAAAGAAGAATCCGGCGCCGCCATTCATCACGTCGAAACTGCAGCAAGATGCGGCGCGGCAGCTCGGCTTCCCCGTCGCCAAGACGATGCGCCTGGCGCAGGGTCTGTACGAAGGGCGCGAGCTTGGTGACGCCGGCACGGTGGGTTTGATCACCTACATGCGTACCGATTCGACGCGAACGTCCGACGAGGCGCTCGATGCGGTGCGCGCCTACATCGCGGACACCTACGGCGGAACGTCCCTCCCGAAAGAGGCGCGCCGGTTCAAAGTCGGCAAGGCCGCGCAAGAAGCGCATGAGGCCATCCGCCCGACCCTCCTCGAGTTCCCTCCCGACAGCGTGAAGGATCATCTCGGCCGCGACGAGTTCCGCCTGTACCAATTGATTTGGAACCGCTTCGTGGCTTCGCAAATGGAAACGGCGCTCTTCGACACGACGCGCGCCGACATCGAAGCCGGCGACTACTCGTTCCGGGCGACCGGGTCCGTCTTGAAATTCGCGGGCTGGCTCGCGGTCTACCACGAAGGCAAGGACGAGGACGCGCCCACCGACGACGCGCGCCCCGCCGACGTCGAAGCCGACGACGACGAAGACCGCCGGCTGCCGCGGCTGAAAGAAGGTCAGGCTCTCGACCTCAAGTCGCTCCTTCCCCGACAGCATTTCACCTCGCCGCCACCGCGCTTTTCCGAAGCCACCCTGGTCAAAGAGCTCGAGGAAAACGGCATCGGCCGGCCTTCGACTTACGCCGCCATCATCTCGACGATCATGGACCGCAACTACGCCGAGAAAGACAAGAGCCGCTTCTTCCCGACCGAGCTGGGTCTGCTTGTCAACGACCTGATCGTCGGCTCGTTCGGCGACATCGTCGACGTGGGCTACACGGCGCGCATGGAAGAAGAGCTCGACGAAATCGAAGAAGGCCGCCTGAACTGGGTCGACGCGCTGCGCGAGTTCCAGACCAAGTTCGAGGTGGATCTCGCGAAAGCGAAAACGGAAATGCGCGACGTCAAGCGCGAGGCGATCCCCACGGATCAGGTCTGCGACAAGTGCGGAAAGCCGATGGTGCTGAAGTGGGGGCGATTCGGGCAGTTCCTCGCCTGCTCCGGCTACCCCGAGTGCAAGACGACGCGCGAGATCGGAAGCGTTTCGCACGACGAGGCGCCGGCCGAGGGCGACGCCACGACGCCCGCCGCCGCGAAAACGGCGAAGGTCAAGGCGGCGGCTCCCGACCCGATCGAAACGGAAGCCGAGCCGTGCCAGAAGTGCGGCCGGCCGATGGTCTTGAAGCGCGGCCGGTTCGGCGCGTTCCTGGCGTGCGCGGGCTATCCCGAGTGCAAGACGACCCGAAAGATCGTGATGAGCAAGGAAGGCAAGGCGGAGGCCAAAGCCGAGGTTCTTCTCGACGAACCGTGCCCGAAGTGCGCGAGCACGCTCGCGGTCAAGCAAGGGCGATTCGGCGAGTTCACCGCGTGCTCGAACTACCCGACGTGCAAGTACATCAAGATGAAGGAAACGGGCGTTCCCTGCCCCGAGTGCGGCAAGGGGCAGATCGTCGAGCGGAAGAGCAAGCGCGGGAAGCTCTTCTTCGGCTGCGACCGTTACCCCGACTGCGGCTTCGTCCTTTGGAACAGGCCGGTCGCAAAGCCCTGCCCCGACTGCAAGTCCCCCTACCTCGTCGAAAAAATCACCAAGAAAGACGGCCATCGCCTGCTCTGCGAGCAAGAGGGGTGCGGCCACGTCGAACAGATCGGTGAAGAGGCGGGAGCGACGGCCTAGCGGTCAGATCGCCTCGATCGCTTTCCGCAGCCTGTCGCTCGCTTCCGCCGCTACCGCGTTCAAGTCCTTGTCGGGGAACATCTCGACCATGGCGTAGGGCTCGATCGCCTCGACGCGGACGCCGTTCCCCTCCTGGCGAACGACGACGTTGCACGGGAGCAGCAGGCCGATCCGAGGCTCGATCGTGAGCGCCCTGTGGGCGATCGGCGGGTTGCAGGCGCCGAGGATGACGTTGCTCGGGACATCGACGTCGAGCTTTTCCTTCATCGTCGCCTTCACGTCGATCCGTGTGAGAACGCCGAACCCCTGCTCTTTCAGCGCTGCCTCGGTGCGGGCGACGACCGCGTCGAACGCGCCGGACACCGTGCGACCGATTCCGACGTCGTGCTTGGGAAGTTGTCTGTCCATGTCACGCCTCCTTGACCCCGCAGGAGCGGAGAATCGACATCATCGGACACCAGCCGGTGAGCGCCGACTGGAAGAGATTCGCCCGCGCGATCAGCCGAAGCCACGACTCGACGTTCATGATGACCCCTTCGTCCGCGCGTAAGCGGACAGAATGTCTCTCTTGAGATTCTCGGGAAGCTCGGGTGCCTCCATGGAGGCGACGTGCGCGACCGCTCGCCGGAGGGATTCGAGGAACTCCTGGCAGCGCTCGCAGTCGGCCAGGTGGCCTTCGACGTCCGCGCAAGCTCCCGGATCGAGCTCGCCGTCCAGGTACTCGGACAGCTTGGCGAACAGCGCGACGCACTCGGGGCCGCCGTGGACGTGGCCGCCGCTCATGGGCGCCCGTTCGCGCGACGATCCGTCGCATACGATTCTTCGAGACTCTTTCGGAGCATCAGGCGGGCGCGATGGAGACGCATTTTGACCGCCGAGATCTCGAGTGAGAGCGCGTCCGCGACCTCCTGTGTCGAAAGCTGCTCCATGTCTCTCATGACCAGTACGATGCGATACGCGGGCGGAAGGTCACCGATCGCGTTCTGAACGCGCGCTTTGGTCTCGGCTCGGACGGCATTGTCGTGCGGGAGTGCAGCGGGGTCGGGGATCTGGGCCCCGGCGCCCTCCCCCGACCTCGGCAGGAGCTCCTCGAGGGAGATCTCGCGCTCCGGCTCGAACTTCCCCTTGCGCCGCTTCATCAGGCACGCGTTCGCCGCGACGCGGTAGAGCCACGAGGTCATCGCCGCGGCGTGCTCGAGGTCGCGCAAGGACCGGTAGGCCTGGAGCAGCGTGTCCTGGAGGACATCCTTCGCGTCTTCCCTCTCCCCGCAGAACTTCATCCCAAAGGCGTAGATCCGTCCTCCGAAGCGGGCGACGAACTCGTCGAAGGCGCCGGGCGCGTCTGCGCGAATTCGGGAGAGAAGTTCGGCGCTATCCGGATCTTTTTCCACGCCCTGAAGGTTAGCATTCAACGTGGTGACCTTTTCCATCCGGTCGCATCTCACTCGACGAGAGTGGCACATCCTCGGGAGAACGCATGACTCACAGCCCCAACCCCTCCGTCGTACGGATCGCCGGGATCGGATTCGCGCTCACGGCGGCGACGTTGTCTCCGGCAATCGCGGAGACCCTCTTGACCCCCTCTGCTGCCGCCGCGATCGCCGTGGAGCACCACCCTCTCGTCAGGGCCGCGGCAAGGGAGGCCGACGGCGCAAAGGCCGACCGCACGCTGGCGCGCTCGGGCTGGCTGCCCCGGCTCGATTTGACCGAGGATTACACGCGCTCGACGAACCCCGTCTCCGTGTTCGCGTCGAAGCTCAGCCAGGAGCGGTTCACCGCGCAGGACTTCTCGCTCGGCGCGCTGAACACTCCCGATCCGTACACGAACGCCGTCACGAAGGTCATCCTCCGGCAAAACGTCTGGGACGGCGGACGCACTACGGCGGCCCAGCGCGCCGCAACGTTGGGATTGACGGCCGCCGATTCGATG
>JANMVW010000143.1:0-5375 GCA_031393555.1 Acidobacteriota bacterium | reverse complement strand
GGACTCGAGCGGCACGTAGACGATCCAGGCCGGCCCCGGGCCGATCGCCACCTCCGGGCGATACCGCGCCTCGATCCATGCAAACAGCGGCTCGAGCTCGGCGCCCGCCGCGTAACCCGGATCCGGCGAGCGCCACCCCTTCCGGCGCTCGCGGTCGAGCGGAGGGATGACGGCATTCGTCGCGGACGTGTCGATGATCACGCGGGGAGGGTTCGCCGCGAGGTTCGCGAGGTAGCGATCGACGTGCCGGTAAGGGCCGTAGCCGGTTTTCAAGAGAGGGTAGGCATACACGTAGGGCCCGGGCGGGCGGCGGCGGGCGGCGACGAGCACGCCCGACTCCGCGCCCCAGATCACGACCGGGTCGTCGGGCCGGGTCCGCTCCGAGAGCCAACGCACGGCGGAGTTCGGCCGCGGAAGGCTTCCCAAGTTGGCGAACATCCCCACCCAGGAGGCCAAAGACAACACCGCGATCAGCGCTGCCGGCGCGGCGTATCCCAAGACCGCGAAACGCCGCCCGGGGGCGTCCGCCACGAGTTGGGCCAAGGCGGCGACAAGCACGACGGCGGGGATCATGAACGGCAGGTAGTAGTGGAGGTAGGCGTTTCCCGAAAGTGACGCCGCGACGACCTCGAGCGGAAGGGCGACGACGGCGAACGCCAAGAGCGGCCGCACGCCCGCTTCCGCTTGGGAAGCGAGGCGGCGCACGGCTTCCGCCCAACCGGCCGCAAGCAAAAGAACGAACGGGGCGGTCGATCCGGAAAGGACGCGGCGCACCGTGTCGGTCACGTGCCCGGAGAGGCTCCCCGACATGTAGACGCGGCTGTAGACGAACGTGGCCTCCCACCATCCCTGAAGGGCGCCCGAGAAAAAGAGCGCCGCGATCACCGGAACGGCGACGGCCAAAGCTCCGAGCGCGGCGCGCGCCACGGCGCGTCGAGCCGCCGAAGCCCCCACCGACCGCGCGCGCTCCAGGGCGAAGACCGCGACGAGAACGGCGAACGACCCGATCAGATTCTGGCGCATGAGGAACGCGGCGGCCGAAAGGGCGCCGATGGCCGCGAACCGGCCCGACGTCGCCGCCGCGATCGCGAGCAGGCCGAACGCGAGCGCGTACTCCTCGGTGAAGTTGCCGTCCTCGACGAACAGCGCCACGTGCGCGAAGACCGCGGCGACCGCGCAGGCCGAAGGCCCGGCGCCGAAGGCTCGCTTCAGCACCGCGTGAACGGCCCAGACCGAAAACGCCAGCAGCCCGACCCGAAGCACCCACACCCCCCACACGCCGGGGAGCGGGAGCAGAAGGCCCAGGGCGTTCAGCAGGAAGAGGACCGGCCCCTTGTGATCCCACGCATCGACGTACGGACGGCCGCCGTGCAGCATCGCCTGCGCCACGACCAGGAACGCTCCGGAATCCCGGCCCGGGACGGGCTGAAACGCCGGACTGGTCGGCAGCAAGACGAGCGACGCCGCGGCCAAGCAGACCACGCCCGCGAGGGCGCGCATCGCGACCGGAGTCAAGGCGTGGTTGCGCAACGTCACGGCTTTCGCGCCACGAGAAATATTCCAGCGACCGACAGGTCTTCGTCGGACATCGCGCGCAACGACTTGGAGAACTTCGAACGAACCGACTGGACGTAGGCGACCGCGGCCTGCCGTCGGGCGCTGTCGATTTGATCGTACGGGAGGTGCGGCTCGATGTCGCCGACGCCGGCCAGGCGCGTCACGAAGATCTGGTGGTCCGGGATGACCTCCGCGAGCACCTGTCGGTAGGTATCGATGAGCACCCGATTGGGTCGGCCCGAATCCCGGGTCATTCGAGAATACAGAAAGTCGGGCACCTCGAAAAACTTGAGCTCGTGCATGTGTTCGGAGAACATCGAATGATCGCGGAAGTCGACCTTGTGGAGCAGCATGCCGCCGCGCGTCAAGGCCGCGACCATCTTCTCGATGGCGAGCCGTGGGTCGTACACATGCTCGAGCACCGCGCGCGACACGATGAAGCTGTAGCGATCGGGCTCCGTGAAGAACCTCTCGGCGGCGGCGGATTCGCCGTAGAAGCGCAGGAGTCCCTGGAACGAGGCTTCGTCGTTGACGTCGAAGCCGCGAAGCTTCGCGAACCGTTCGGGATTGCGCTCGACCAGTGCCTGATAGATCGCCGCGTGCTGCTTCGCGTCGCGTTTGGAATAGAAACGATCCACGAGGTCGACCGAGGTGCAACCGTCGGCAAGGCACATCAGGCCGACCCCGCAGTTGTCGCCCGGACCCACTTCGGCGACTCGCCCGTGAAACCGGCTGACGCCCGAGTACCGCTTGTAGTCGTTGAACACCTCTTCGATGTAGGCGAGCGAACTGTCGATGGATCGACCCGCATGCGCCGTGCCCGAGTCCGTTTCGATGTTCCCCGTCAAGCCGCGCCACCGGGTCAGCCCGTTACCGACGAGGTAATAAGCGCAGGTCAGCCAGAACCGCTTCTTGACGAAATCGCGAATCATGCCCGGGACTCCATCACGAGGTTTTCATACAGGGTCCTGAAGGACCGTTCGGCGCGCGCGATCGAAAACTCGTTCAAGACCCGCGCTCTCGCACGCTGCCCCAGCTGGCTCCTCTTTTCGGGGGACCAGGCCAGCACGTCCATCAATCCACGCGCGAGGGCGCGTTCGTCGCGCGGCTCGACCAATACGGCGGCGTCGCCCGCCAGGTTCGCCGCGTCGCCGGCGGTCGTCGCGACGCACGGCAAGCCCATCGCCATCGCTTCGGCCAAGGCGTTCGGGAACCCTTCGTTGCAGGAGGGCATGCAAAACACGTCCAGGACCGCCAGGCACACGGGGATGTCCTGACGCTCTCCCAACAAAACGAAGTGCCGTTCGAGGCCGCCGACCGAAAGCCAGCCCCGCAACCTGGCGTTCCCGGCATCGCAGTCGCGTCCCACCAGCACGAACTTGACTCGAGGATGGCTCGCGACGACGATCGCCGCGGCTTTGACGAAATTTTCTTGCCCCTTGTCGGGATGGAATCGGCCCACCCCACCGATGACCGTATCGTCCCCGGAAAAACCGCACTGTTGTCTCAGCGCGGCGATCTCCGCGGTCGTTGCGGTGAACTCCTCGCCGTCGAATCCATTGGGGATCACCACCATGCGCGTCCGATCGTAGCCGTAGCCGATGTGAGTCTGCTTCGCGGCTTCGGCGACACACACGATCTTTCTGGGCAGCGCGCGGGACAGCACCGCGTTGATCCGCATGATGACCCTCGTCAACCTGTTCTGCCGGGGTACTTCCGCGATGCGAATGTTCCAAACAATGTTGCGCCGTCCCGCAAGGAAGGCCGCCACGCCGCCCAGCAAGTCGGCGTGGTACATCCAACTCTGCATCACATCGGGCCGCGATCGCCTCAACCAAGACACGAGCCTCAGGAAGGTCGAGGGCGAGGGGAGCCCGCGTTTCATTCCCAGGGCGCGAACGGGGATGCCCAGCCGCTCGATGCGCCGGCCTACGGGACCGATGTCGGTCAGCGAGATCACCTCCGAGCTGATGGCCGCGGAATCGGTCGCCGACAGCAGTCTGTAGAGCGCCGTCTCCGCGCCTCCGGTATCGAGGCCGGTAATGATGTGGGTCACCTTGATCTTGGACACATTGATCCCCGATGAGGGGCCATCACTCCGGCGGGCGGCGCCGAAAGACGAACTCGTTGCAGCCGAGCCCCCCTCCGCAGGTTTTCATCCGGAGGAGCGTGAACCCGCGCTCGCGAAGGAACTCCAAGACCTGCTCCGGCCGCGACACCTCGAAAGGCAGGCCGCCGACCCAGTCGACGACGTCTCTCCACGGCGACATCCCCCGGCTGGTCCGAGCGTACTCCCGCCAGCCCCGTCCGGGATAACCGCGCACGGTTTCGATCGCCAGCGTCTTGGCCCAGAGGGCGACGAACGAAGGCCACAACACGAGGAAGCGCAACGAAGGGGGCAGCGCGTTGTACGCGCGCTTGACCCTGAGCCATCGACGGCTCGCCCCCCCCTGATCGTTGTAGAGCGCGATGAACAGGACCCCCTCGGGGCCGACGCGGCGCGCGACCAAATCGAGAGCCTGCCACATCGCGCCCGTGTGGTGCAGCACACCCCACGAGTACACGACGTCGAAGGTCCCGAGTCCCTCGAGGAAGGCCGGGTCGAGGACCGAGCCTTCGCTCAACGCCCAGCCGGTCGTGCCGTTGCCGAACCGCTCGCGCATCTCGCGCGTGCACGCGCACGACGCGGGGTCGTAGTCGAACGAGACGACGTCGGCGCCCAGGCGTCGCGCCGCCAGCGAGAACAAGCCGCTCCCGCATCCTGCGTCCAGGAAGCGCCGCCCGCGAAGCTCGGCCACCCCGAGCCAGGTCTGGAGCGAGCCCACGGCCTGTTCGATGCGGGGTTCGTCGACTTGAGACAGGAACCGGCGCCAGTTCTCGCCGAAACCGAAGCGCTCGCCGCGGCCGACCTCGGTCGCGTGCCCGCTCATCCCAAAACCCCGTCCGCCACGGCGGCCGGCGAGGCTCCGTCTTCGAGCACCCGCTCCCAAATCGCCGCGATGCGCTCGAGGGAAAAACGGGTCGCGACCTCGATCGCGCGCGCACCGAACGCTCCCCGCAGCGCCGCGTCCCCCGTCAGCTCGTTCAGCGCCGCGGCGAGGGCGTCGACGTCCTCCGCCGGAACCAGCCGTCCGTCGACGCCGTCGCGCACGATGTCCGCCGGGCCGCTCGGACAGTCGAAAGCGATCACGGGAAGGCCGCACGCCATGGCCTCGCAAAGCGCGTTGGGGAACCCCTCGTAACGGGACGGCAGGACGAACAGGTCGGCGCGGCGGAGCGCTCCCACGGCGTCCGGCTCCCGGCCCGGCAGGCCGATTCGTCCCGAAAGGCCGAGGCGGGAGATCGCAGCGGCGAGGGCGCCCCGCTCGCTCCCCTCCCCCAGGATCGTCAGGTCCCACTCCGGTCGCGTGGGGGCGATCGATGCGAAGGCGCGAAGGAGCAGGTCGAACCCTTTCTGCCGTTCGAGCCGCCCCATCGCCACGATCGATCGGCGCGCCCGGGCGGGCTCGAGCGCCACCGCCGCCCCCGGCGCGAGCTCCGGGACGGGATTCGGGATGACCGCGATGCGCTCCTGCCACGCGGCCGGGAAGAACGCGGCGCTCGAGCGCGTCTGGACCGCGATCGCAAACGCCCATCGGTAGACGAGGCGCCGCAGGATCCTCCACGCGACGGGGATAGCGTGGTGGGCCGGATCGACCCGCTCGGAGACGACGACGGGGATCCCGGTCCCCGCCGCGGCGATCAGCGCCAGCACGTTGGTCGCATCGATGAAGGAGAGGATGCGCCCGGGCTTTTCTTCCCGGACGAACTTCCGGAGC
>JANMVW010000370.1:0-26085 GCA_031393555.1 Acidobacteriota bacterium | reverse complement strand
ACGGTCGCCAGGCCTCCGGTGGCCACGACGGGCGCATCGACCGCCAGTTCCGCGCGCAACCGACTGACGACACCTTCAACCAGCGAGACATAGCCGTGAAACAACCCGGACTGCACGCTTTCCTCGGTGGTTCTTCCGATGATTCGGGCCGGCTTCTTGACGTCGACCCGCATCAGCCGGGCCGCGCGCTGGAACAACGCCTCCGCGGAAATCCCGAGGCCGGGGGCGATCACGCCACCCAAGTACTCCCCTTTCGCGCTGACGACATCGAACGTCGTCGCGGTGCCGAAATCGAGCACGATGACGGGCGCGCCGTAACAGTGGACCGCCGCAACGGCGTTCACGATGCGGTCCGCCCCGACCTCGTGAGGATTTTCGTAGAGGATGGGTAGGCCGGTCTTGACCCCCGGCGCCACGAAAAGCGCATCGCGGCCGAACGCGCGTCGCGCGGTCGCCGCGAGAATCCCGTTCCAATCGGGGACGACCGAGGACACGATGACGCCGTCGACCGACGAAGGTTCCAGTCCCTCGGCCGCGAACAACGCGCGCAACAGCGCGCCGAGCTCGTCCGCGGTGTCGCCCTTGCGTGTGGCGATTCGCCAATCCGCCGCCAAGCGATCTCCGTCGAACAGTCCGAGCACCGTGTGCGTATTCCCCGTGTCGATCGCAAGCAGCATGGTCACTCCTCAGCCAGCGCCACGGACTCGCTCGCATGGACGAGGACGATTCCGTTTGCGGTGGCTACACGCAACGCCCCTGACGCGTCGAGGCCGTCGGTTATTCCGCCCCCGCCCGCGGCGAGCCGGACGCGTTGCCCGGTCGCGTGAGGAGCGTAGCGCAGGAATTGTTCCACGACCGCAAGCCAAGCACCGGCGCGTAGGAGAGTGAGGCCCACACCGAGCGCCTCGAGCAACGCCGCGGCCAAGGCTTCGCGGTCCACCCGGACGCCGCGACGGAGCTCTCTCAAGGAGGTTGCGGTACCGCGCAATGCGGCCTCGAAGTCCTCGCGGGTCTGGTTCACGTTGACCCCGACTCCCAGGACGAGCTCCGTCCCCGAATTCCCCTGGCGTAGCTCGGAGAGGATCCCGGCCAGTTTGCGTCCGTGGGCGAGCACGTCGTTCGGCCACTTGAGGACGGCGTCGGCGCCGACGAACGCACGACAGGCGCTGCAAACGGCCACGGCGGCCGCGATCGGGTAGCGGCCGATGTCTTCCGGCGGTTCGGTCGGACGGAGCAAGACCGAAAGATACAGCCCCGCCCGCTCGGGCGAGTCCCAGCTCCGTCCGAGACGCCCTCGCCCGGCGGACTGACGCTCAGCGAGGACCACGGTCCCCTCCGGCGCCCCTTCGGCTGCGAGCCGTCGCGCGTCGTCGTTGGTCGATCCGGTCGCTTCGAGAACGACGATGCGGCGCACGAAAGAAACGTGCGCCAGGCTCGCGGCAAGACGATTCGCGTCGAGCCGCGGCAGAGCCTCGCTCAGGGCAGCGCCTCGAGGTCCATCGCGAGGTCGGCAGCGCGGACCGAGTGCGTCAAGTAGCCGAGGCTGAGGCAGTCGACGCCGGACTCTGCGACGGCGCGCAGCCCGCCGGGGCGAAGCCCGCCCGAAGCTTCGAGCACGATCTTCCCCTTGCCGCGCCGAACGCAGGCGGCGAGGGAGGACAAGCTCATGTTGTCCAAGAGGGCCCGGCCCGCTCCGGCGGCGATCGCCTCGTCCAGTTCCGCGACGGTGCCCACCTCGGCCGTGATCGCCCCAGGCGAGAGACCCGCCGCAAGGCAAGCGCGAATTGCGGCGCCAAGCGATGCGACGGCGCCCAGGTGCGTGTCCTTGATCATCGCCGCGTCGTAGAGGCCGTGGCGGTGGTTCTCACCTCCGCCCGCCGCGACGGCGTACTTGTCCAGCGACCGGAGCCCGGGTGCGGTCTTGCGTGTATCCAGGATCACGGCGTTCGTTCCGGCAACTTCCGCAACCGCGGCTCGCGTCGCGGTTGCGATGCCGCTCATGCGCTGGAGGAAATTGAGAGCCGTGCGTTCCCCCTGCAAGAGCGCGCGCGCCTGCCCTTCCGCCGTGGCCACGACCGAGCCCGCGGGGACGTACGCGCCGTCTTGCGTGTGCGGCGTGAAAACGACCCTCGCGTCGAGTTGGCGGAAGACTTCCGCCGCCACCAAAAGGCCCGCAACCACCATCGGTTCGCGCGCCACGAGCGTGGCTTTCGCCTGCCGGGCGACGGAAACGACCGCTTCCGTCGTGACATCTCCGGACGCGCCGAGGTCTTCGGCGAGAGCCGCGGCGACGCACCGGGCGGCCGCGTCGGCATCGTACGACCGCGGGATCACGCGCTCGGTCCGTTCTCCCCGAGCGTCGACAGCGTGGATTCGATGCGCCGTTTCTTCTCGAGGAACTCCTTCTGAATCGCCTTTTCCTTCTCGACGACGTCGGCCGGCGGGCGCTCCAGGAACGACTCGTTGGACAGCTTGCGGTTGCGCGCGTCGAGTTCGGCGTCTATCTTGCGGAGTTCCTTGACCAGGCGCGCCCGTTCCGCGTCGAAATCGAGCAAACCCACGAGGGGAACGGCGATCTCGAACCCACGCACGACCCCGCGCGCCGAGACCAAGTCCGGTGCGAACGCATCCACGACCACGACCCGTTCGGCGCGCACCAGGGCGGCGACGAGGGCCGACTGGTCGGCGACGAGCCTTCCGTTCTCGGGACTCTGGGCGTGGACGAGGACCTCGATCCGACGCGAGGGGTCGATGCCGGCCTCCACGCGCACGTTGCGGATCCTCACCACCAGCTCTTGCAGCATCGTCATGTCCTGCTCGGCGCGGGCGTCGAGCCGTTCCGGGCGCGCGGTGGGCCAATGGGAGGTCGCGAGGTAATCCCCCGTGTGGGGGAACTTCTGCCACAGCTCTTCCGTGAGGAAAGGCATGATCGGATGCAAGAGGCGCAAGATCGTGTCGAGCACCTCGAGAAGCACCGTTCGCGCGACCGCCTCGCGCCCCGCCTCCGGCCCGCTGCCCGGTTCGCCGGAGGGCGCGAGGTCGGGCTTCACGACCTCGATATACCAATCGCAGAACTCGTGCCAAACGAAGTGGTACAAAACGTCCGCCGCGCGATCGAAACGGTGTTGCTCGAGCGCGCGGTCCACCTCGCCGACGATCGCATGCGTGCGCGAGAGGATCCAGCGGTCGACCAGCGTGAGATCGGTCTCGGTGTAGGGCGCCGTGCCGGCGTCATCCCCCACCTTCATCATCACGAAGCGACAGGCGTTCCAGAGCTTGTTCGCGAAGGCGCGATACCCCTCCATGCGCTCGGGCGCCAAGGGGATGTCGTTTCCCGGTGCGGCCAACATCGCCATCGTGAGGCGTACCGCGTCCGTCCCATACCGGCGCTGCACCTCGTCGGGGTCGATCGTGTTCCCCTTCGACTTCGACATCTTCTGGCCTTCGGCATCGCGTACGAGGCCATGGATGTAGACCTGACGGAACGGCACCTCGTCCATGAACTTCAGACCGAACATCATCATGCGGGCGATCCAGAAGAAGATGATGTCGAACCCGGTGATCAGCAGGGTCGTCGGGTAGTAGCGGGCAAGATCGTCCGTGCGATCGGGCCATCCGAGCGTCGTGAACGGCCAGAGACCCGAGGAGAACCAGGTGTCGAGGACATCCTCGTCCTGACGAAGCGCGCCATGACAGCTCTCGCACGCCGACGGATCCTTCTCGGACACCACGACGCTCCGGCAGACGTCGCAATACCACGCCGGAATGCGGTGGCCCCACCACAACTGCCGCGAGATGCACCAATCGTGGATGTTCTTCATCCACTCGAAGTACACCTTGGTCCACGACGCGGGCACGAACTCCGTTCGTCCCTCGGCGACGGCGTCGGCGGCGCGTGCCGCCATGGGGCCGACCTTGACGAACCACTGCATCGAGGCCAAGGGTTCGACGACGGTCGCACAGCGCTGGCACTGGCCGACCGCGTGCTCATGGTCTTTGACCGCGACGAGCAGGCCGAGCTCCTCGAGTCGAGCCACCACACGCTTACGCGCCTGGAAGCGGTCGAGCCCGGAGAACTCCCCCGCCTCGGAGGTCATCTTCCCGGCGGGGTCGATCACCACGATTTCGGCCAAGCCCAATCGCCTCCCCGCCGCGAAGTCGTTCGGGTCGTGGGCCGGAGTCACTTTCACCGCCCCGGTGCCGTAGGCCGGATCGACGAAGGTATCGGCGACGACCGGGATCGTCCGCCCGGTCAGCGGAAGCGAAAGCCCGCGACCCACGACGCTTCGATAGCGGTCGTCTTCGGGGTGGACGGCGACGCCGGTGTCTCCGAGCATGGTTTCGGGACGCGTCGTGGCGACGTCGATCCCGCCGGCCTTCCCGTCGGCGAACGGGTAGCGGATCGTGTAGAGCTTGCCCTTTTTCTGCTCATGGACCGTCTCTAAGTCCGAAAGCGCCGTTTGACATCGCGGGCACCAGTTCACGATGTAACGATCGCGATAGATCAGTCCTTCGCGGTAGAGCCGGACAAAAACCTCCCGCACGGCCCGGGAGAGGCCTTCGTCCATCGTGAATCGTTCGCGAGACCAGTCGCACGACGAGCCCAGGCGCTTGAGTTGGCCGGTGATGCGCGATCCGTAGAGCGCCTTCCACTCCCAAACGCGCTTGACGAACGCCTCGCGACCGAGGGCGTGCCGATCGGTCCCTTCCCGCAGGAGCTCGCGCTCGACGACGGCTTGGGTCGCGATGCCGGCGTGGTCGGTGCCGGGAAGCCACAGCACATCCCAGCCCTGCATGCGTCGCCACCGCGCGACGACGTCGTGAAGCGTGTAGACGAGCACGTGTCCCATGTGGAGATTGCCCGTCACGTTGGGAGGCGGGATCACCATGCAAAAGGGGCGCTTCGCGGGGTCCGCTCCCGCACGGAAAAGACCCTGCTCGACCCACTCTCGGGACCACCGTTGCTCGATCGCCTCGGGGCGATACTCTTTCTCCATGGCCATCGGGACCTCGGTGGGGCCGTCCGCCCGCACATCATGAAAAATGACCGGCGGACTAGCTCGGCTCGTGCTCGTCACGCTCCAGATCGCGGATCCTCTCGCGGACGATCAACTCCGCGAGATCGGGCACAACATCCCAGGCGATCTCCCTCAGGACGCGATCGGACAAACGCTCCACGACGAGGCGCGCGATCGCTTCGATGTCGGCAGGCGAGAGCGCGGGGCGTGCGGGTGCGGTTTCGCGGGTCATCGGCGCGGGAGCCGCGGCGGTGCTCCGTTCCAAGACGGGGTCCGCGTCGGAAGACCGTGCCGGGCTGTCGTGCTCGCCGTCCCACGGCCGCGAGGGCGCCGCGAGGTCGTCGAACATCTCTTCCAGATCGTCGTCCGGGGCGGGGAGGGCGGGCTCGCCTGGAGCCGACGCCTCTCCGCGCCGCGCCAGGAGCTCCTCCACGCGCATGACGAGTTGTCGGGAATCGAACGGCTTGGTGACGTGGCCGTCGCTGCCGCACTCCCGCGCCTGCCCGGCGTCGAAGGGCTCGAACGTGCCCGCCAGCAGCAGAACCGGGACCGGCCGGTCGGATGTCTTGATGGCGCGACAGAGCTCGTACCCCGAGGGCCCTGGCATGACGACGTCCGCGAGCACGAGATCCGGGCGCAACGCGCTCAGGAGGTCGAGCGCCTCTTGCCCCGAGCCCACCGATTGGACGCGGATGTCGGTCTCGCTGAACGTGAGCTCGACGATCTTGCGAATGGTGACACTGTCGTCGGCGAGGAGAATGGTCCGCCGCATGGTCGCTTCCGTTCCCGCGCTCAGCCGAGCGGGCGCGGGCTGATGTTCGCCCGGACCCACGCGATGACGCTCTCGGTCGTGGCCCCGGGCGTGAAGATCTCCCTCACACCCGCCTGTTTCAGCGTGGCAATGTCCTCGTCCGGGACGATACCGCCCCCGAAGACGGCGATGTCGTCGGCGCCCTTTTCGCGAAGCAGCTCGATGACCCGGGGAAACAAATAATTGTGCGCACCCGAAAGAATCGAGAGCGAGACCGCGTCGACGTCTTCCTGGATCGCCGTGGCCACGACCATTTCCGGCGTCTGGTGGAGTCCGGTGTAAATGACCTCGAAGCCAGCGTCTCGAAGCGCTCGGGCGATGATCTTCGCTCCGCGATCGTGACCGTCGAGGCCGACCTTGCCGACCAACAACCTGAGCTTGCGTTCCTCGCTCACGTGACCCTCGTTGCGTGCGGTCGTCATCACAAGACGGAGACTTCCCGGTAGACGCCGAACGCGGGAACCAGAGCCTGCGAGAGCTCTTGCACGGTGCCGTAGTTCCTGACGCAAGCCAGCATCAAGGGGATGAGGTTGTCTCCCGTCGTGGCGGCGCGGGCGAGAGCGGCCAAATCGCGACGGAGCGTGGTTTCGTCGCGCTGCGCTTTCACCTGTTGAAGGCGCGCAAGCTGAGCCCGTTCGACGTCGTCTCCGATCTTCAAGGTCTCGGTCCGCCGCTCTCCGTCGACGGCGTACTTGTTCACGCCGACGATCGCTTTCTCGCCGCGATCGACTTGGCGCTGATAGTGGTACGAGGCGTCCGCGATCTCTTTCTGCGGGAACCCGCGCTCGATCGCCTCGATCATCCCGCCCATCTGGTCGATGCGCTCGATGTAAGACAGAGCGTCGCGTTCGAGCTTGTCGGTCAGCGCTTCGACAAAATACGAGCCTCCCAAGGGATCGATCGTGTTCGTGACCCCGGACTCCTCAGCGATGATCTGCTGGGTCCTCAGGGCGACGGTGACTGCCGCCTCGGTCGGCAACGCCAAGGCCTCGTCGAAGGAGTCCGTATGCAGCGACTGCGTGCCGCCGAGCACCGCAGCCAGCGCCTGAACGGTGACCCGGGCGACGTTGTTGAGCGGCTGCTGCGCGGTCAGTGAGCAGCCCGCCGTTTGGGTGTGGAATCGCAGCATCGCAGAGCGCGGGTTCTTGGCGCCGAACCGCTCACGCATCACGTGCGCCCAGATGCGTCGCGCGGCGCGCAGCTTGGCGATCTCCTCGAAAAAATCATTGTGCGAGTTGAAGAAAAACGAGAGTCGTGGCGCGAAATCGTCCACGTCGAGTCCCGCCTTCTGTCCCGCCTCGACGTACGCGATCCCGTCCGCGAGCGTGAACGCGAGTTCTTGGACCGCGGTCGAGCCCGCCTCGCGGATGTGATATCCGGAGATCGAAATCGTGTTCCATTTCGGGACCGAGCTCGCGCAAAACGCCATGAGGTCGGTGATGATGCGCATGCTCGGTCGGGGCGGGTAGATCCACTCCTTCTGAGCGATGTACTCCTTGAGAATGTCGTTTTGCAGCGTCCCTTCGAGCTTTGCGAAGGAGACATTTTGTTTTTCGGCCACGGCGAGGTACATGGCGAACAGGACCGCCGCGGGCGCGTTGATCGTCATGGAGGTCGACACACGATCGAGGGGAATACCGCGGAAGAGGATCTCCATGTCCGCGAGCGAGTCGATCGCGACGCCTTCTCGTCCGACTTCACCCCGGGCGAGCGGGTCGTCGCTGTCCCGTCCCATGAGGGTCGGCAGGTCGAAGGCCGTGGACAGTCCCGTCTGCCCGTGCTCCAGAAGGTAGCGGAACCGCGCGTTCGTGTCCTCGGCCGAACCGAATCCGGCGAACTGACGCATCGTCCAGAAGCGGCCGCGATACATCGTCGGGTGAATCCCGCGAGTGTATGGGAACTCCCCGGGGTAGCCGAGCTTCTCGCGCTCATTCCAGTCCGCGCCGAGATCCCCGCTGGTGTAGAGGCGTTCGATCGGGAGATCGGAAACGGTCGTGAACGCGACCGGCCTCTCCGGAAACTTCCGGAGCGTCGGCTCGAGCGTTTCTGCCTCCCACGCGGCGGGGGTGCGGCTAGGTGCACCCTTCGGGCTGCCGGCATCGCTCATCGAGATCTCCGCAAAGGGCTCAGCGCGCGCGCCCGTTGGCGCTCAAGCCCACCGAAGTGTTACAGCGTCTGAAGTTACCAGGCTTCCCGCGAGGGGTCAAGAATTCGGGTGACCTCAGAACTCCGGGTCGACGAGCTGGAAGTTCCCGTCTTTCGTGCGATAGACCACGTTCACCCGATACGTCTGATCGTCCCGGTAGACCAGCAGTTCACCGCCGCTGGAATCCAATTCCATCGCCGCGTCCTCCGCGGAAAGCGGCTTCAGCCGGTATCGGTCGCTCGGGAGGATCCGTGGGGCCCGCGGGGCCGAGCCGGCTTTCGAGGGCCGGACGGGTTTTGCCGGCGGTTCGGTCACCGGGAACGAGGCGGCTATGTCCTTGGCCCCCCGCTTCTTGCGATTGGTCAGCTTCTCTTTGTGCTTGAGCGCCTGCCGCTCGAGCTTTTCCACCACGTCGCCGATCGAGGCGTAGAGGTCTTCGGTCTCGTGCTTCCCGGAAAGCAGCGCGTTGCGCGATTTCACCTGGATTTCGGCGTGGTGGCGTCGCTTCTCGACGGCGAGGACCACGTGTGCCTCGATGGGACCACCGAGGAGTTTTTCGACTTTCTTGAGCTTCTCCTCGGTGAACTTGCGGAGAGCGGGTGTGATCGCCACCTGTCGGCCCGTGATGTGAACTTGCATCGTCCCCTCCTAGAACGTCCCGGCTTTGCGAGAGCCGGACGACGGGATCTTGAGCTCTTCGCGGTACTTCGCGACCGTGCGCCGCGCTATTTGCAGGCCTTCTCCGAGCAGCACCTTTACGATGGCAGCGTCCGAGAGGGGGCGATTCCCGTCCTCGGCCGAGACGATCTTCCGGATGCGCTCTTTGACGGTGAGCGACGAGACGTTGTCTCCCCCGTGCACGGAGGCGATGCCGCTGTGGAAGAAAAAGCGTAGCTCGAAGAGGCCGCGGTGCGTGTGCATGTACTTGTTGTTAACGACCCGGCTCACCGTGCTCTCGTGCATGCCGATGTCGTCGGCGACGTCTTTCAAGACGAGGGGGCGCATGCGCTCGATCCCGTAGTCCAGGAATTCGCGCTGGTGCTTTACGATCGAGACCGCGACTTTGTAAATCGTGCGCTGGCGTTCCTCGAGGCTCTTGATCAGGCGGAACGCCGACCGGAGCTTGTTGCGCACGTACTCTTTGGCTTCGGCCGGTGCGTTGCCGCCCCCTCCGCGCTCGATCATCTTTCGGTAGACCGGTGAGATCCGCAGGCGCGGGAGGCCCTCTTCGTTGAGCATGACCTGATAGTCGTCGTCGATTTTCACGATGTAGACGTCGGGAACGACGTATCGACTGCTCTCGATGTTGTACTTCTGTCCCGGCCGCGGATCGAGCCCCTTGATGATCTCGATCTCGGCGTGGAGGTCGTCCATCGAAAGGCCCAAAACCTCGGCGAGTTCCTTGTAACGCTTGTTCTGGAGCTTGTCCATGTGGAGCCTGACGATCGTCTCCGCGGCACTGCCTTCCTCGCCGAGATGTCGGAGTTGAACGGTCAGGCACTCGATCAGGTCGAAGCAGGCGACGCCGACGGGATCGAATCCCTGGATCATTTCGAGCGTGGACCGGATCTCTTCGGCAGAAAACTCGCCCATTTCCTGAAGCTCGGGGACGCTGGCACGGAGGTAGCCGTCCTCGTTCAGGTTGCCGATGATCGCCCGCCCGATCTCTTTGACCCGGTCGGTCGAGGCGCTCATGTCGAGTTGCCAGATGAGATGCCCCGCGAGGTCCTGCTTTTCGGCAAGTGTATTTTCGAACGACGGCAGAGCCTCACCCGTCTCGATCGGCGTGCGGGGCACGTACGTTCCTTCGACGTCCTGGAAGTACGACTCGTAGTCGATGTGCTCGAAAGGATCCGCGGTCTCCGCGTCCGCGGTCTCCGTTTTTCCCGCCGCTTCCGCGGGGGTCGGCTCGTTGTCGGTCCGCTCGGCGACGGGCCCTTCCTCGAGGGCCTCCTCGAGAACCGGGTTCTCGTTGAGCTCCTGCTGGATCTCGTCGACCAGCTCGAGCTTGGACATCTGGAGAAGTTTGATGGCCTGCTGGAGCGACGGCGTCATGATGAGCCGCTGGCTCATGCGAACGCTGAGTCTTTGCTCGAGGGCCATCGGGTCCGCTGCGCTCCGCTCTAGGGGCCGAGCATCAGCTCAACCGGAAATTTTCGCCCAAGTACACACGCCGCACCTCGGCGTCGTCGGCTAGTTCCGAGGGCGTTCCGTGTCGGAAGATGCGACCCTGGCTGATAATATAGGCGCGATCAACGATCTGCAAAGTTTCCCGCACATTGTGGTCGGTGATGAGAACCCCGAGGCCACGCGTTTTGAGGCCGATGACGGCGCGTTGGAGCTCCCCCACGGCGATCGGGTCGATCCCTGCGAACGGCTCGTCGAGCATCATGTATCGCGGATTCAACGCGAGCGATCGCGCGATCTCGACGCGGCGCCTCTCGCCGCCGGAGAGCGCGTAGCCCGGTGTGCGCGCGACGTGCTCCAGTCCGAATTCCGCGAGCAGCCCTCGTGCCCGTTCGTGCGCGGTGTCGGCGTCGGTCCCCATCAATTCGAGGACGGCAAGCAGGTTGTCCTCGACGTTGAGCCGCCGGAAAACGGACGCCTCTTGAGGCAGGTAGCCGATTCCATGGCGCGCGCGCAAGTACATGGGAGAGGCGGTGATGTCGCGGCCGTCGAGAAGCACGCGTCCCCGGTCGGCGGGCACGAGGCCGAGCATGAGATAGAAGGACGTCGTCTTCCCCGCCCCATTGGGTCCGAGCAGGCCGACGATTTCGCCCGGGCCGATGCTCACCGAGACGTCCTCGACCACCCTGCGCCCGCCGTAGGCTTTGGTCAGGGCGAGGCCGACGAGGCCCGACGTCGCCGCCGGCCGGATCTCCACCGCGTTGTCGTGCATGCGCCGCCTCAGTTTTTCGGGGTCCGAATCGTCGCCCTGTCGCGTTCGCCCGATTCCACTTCCAAAGATCCGGTTCCCACGTCGTAGCGTAACACCCGCCCGACCGTGACTCCGCCTTTGGGACCGGTGCTGCGCACGGTCGCCGGCGCGGTGTCGCCAAAAACGCGCAGCACGCGGGCCACCGTGTCGTAGATCGCGCGATCGCCGTCCCCCGTGGCCGTGGTCGGAACGCCCCGGTCGCTCGGCGTCCGGTACTCGAAGCGAACCCCCAGAAGGGCCTGGACCTCGCGCAGCCCCGGCCCACCTTCGGCCAGGGTTGCGACGATGCGCGGCGCCTGCAGCCACCCCTCGGCCTGCCGCACGCGGACATGGCCGTCGTACTCAGCGGTGTGCGCCTTGCCACGGTAGGCGAGACGGTCGGCGCCGATCTGCACGAAATCGGATTCGGTCGCGGAGTGCGCCGCTTCGCGCGGCAGGCGTGTGGCGACGTGTCCCGAGGCGTTGAGCACCTCGCCCTCCTCCACCAACTCGAGATCGTCGGCGGAAAGCGTGCGCTCGCCCTGCCATCCTCGAACCTCGCCGCGCAGGAACAGGCGCTTTCCGGAGTTCTGGCTTTCGAGCGATGCCGAGACGAAATGGATGGCCTCGCTCGAGGTGAACATGGGGGACGTGCCGCGAGGCTGCGTTCCTTTGACGGGGAGCAATGTCGACTCGACCCGGCCCTCGGCGACCAGCTTGACGCCACGGAGATCGCTCACGATCGAGTCGGCGACCACGCGGGTCCTGCCGCTCGCGAGGCGGGCCCGCCGGATCGCGGACGAGTGCAAGGTCACGGTCCCGTCCGCCGCGAACGACGTCACGCGAGCCTCCTCGGCCTCACCGGCCGTACCCTCGCCCTCGAACCGGACGTCGCCGGTCGCGAGCCCCTCGCGCACGCCACCCTTGGCATCGATGCTCGCATTGAGCGTATCGCAAGAGAGTTGCCCGATGCCGTGGGCCGTGGGGCCGGCGACGGAGACCTGCCCCAGCGCTTGCAACGCGATGGTCTGCGAAGCGCCGACGGACGTCGCCTGGATGCGGTCGGCGGCGATCGTTCCGCGCGCGTGCCGAACGCGGGCGTCCCCCGAGAAGCGGACGCTCACCACCTTGCCTTGATCGTCCCAGTCCGCACGGACCTCACGCGCGGCAAATCCCGCGAGTCCACCGCCGAGTCCCGATGCGGTGCCGGTCACCGCCGGCGAAGCGGTCACGCTGTCGAGTCGTCCGTCCGTGCGCCTCAGAAGGACGACCGTGTCGGCGTGCAGCGCCATCCCTCCCTGCGAAGCGTCGACCTCCCCCGTGAGCGTCAGAGTTCGCGAACCCGGAGGGATCAGGCTCCGAGCCGCTGCGAGATGACCCCCGTCGGGGCCGTCGAGGGCGAGGCTCAAGACTTCGGTGGGCTCGCCCTTCAGGCTGTAAACCACCGCCGACGCGGTTCCCGTCCACTCCTGATTCTTGAGACGCACCGCACCGAGTGAGCGCACGACGCCGTTGACTTGGTCGATCTCGACCGTCGGAATTTCGAGGTCGAGGCCGGCGTCGCCGTCTTTGAGGGTGACGCCTCCTTCGAGTCGCACGACCCTCTTTCCCTGCACTCCGGAACCTGCCCCCCTCGTCGCGGTCAAAAGCAGCGGCCCCTGGCCCTCGCGATCGACCTCGAACCGCTCGACCTGCTCCACCTCGAACGCGCCTTGGTCGTCGACGCGGCCCACCTTGGCCTGAACCAGCAGCCGGCGCCGCCCTTCAACGAAGTCACTGAAGCGAAAACCCTCCATGCGCGCCGCTTCGTCGGCCGATGGATCCGCGACGGCCAGGCTGCGCTGCGGACGCGATCGCAGCGTAAACCCGATCACCGCGAGAAATCCGGCAAGTGCGATGGGGAGGACGATCCGAAACAGGCGGATACGGAACATCGCGCCTATCGGCCGGAGAATCGGGGCTTTCGCTTCTCGATGAACGCCCTCGTCCCCTCGCGCATGTCGTCGCTCGCGAAGCAGAGGCCGAACAGAGACGCTTCGAGTCGGAGAGCCTCGGAGAGCGCCATGTCGCCTCCCGCATGCACCGCTTCGAGAGCGCGCGCTTGGGCCAGGGGGCTCTTGGTGAGGAGCTTGGCGGCGTAGGTGGCCACGAAACCCTGCAAGTCGGCGGCGGGCGTCAGGCGCTCGATCAGGCCGATGCGCAACGCTTCGGCGGCGCCGATCACCTCCCCGGTCAGGATCAGATCCAGCGCCCGGCCCCGGCCGATGAGGCGTTGGAGCCTCTGCGTGCCCCCGGCCCCCGGGATCAGGCCGAGCCCGACTTCCGGTTGTCCGAATTTCGCGGTATCGGAAGCGATGCGCACGTGGCAGGCCAAGGCGAGCTCGCAGCCTCCTCCCAACGCGAAGCCGTTGATGGCGGCGATCACCGGTTTGGGCGCGGACTCGAGCACTCCGAAACTGGCGCTCAACTCGTGAGCGAAGGCTTGCGCACCGCGCGGGTCGAGGTTCGCCATCTCGGTGATGTCGGCTCCCGCCACGAACGCTTTGTCACCCGCGCCCATCACGACGATCACTCCGACGCCGGGATCGGAAACGGCGCGATCCGCGGCCGCCGCAATCGCAAGGACGGTCGCGCGGTTCAAGGCATTGAGCGCCTCTTGCCGATTGACCGTGATCCATGCGACCCGATCGGTCACGACGTACAGAATGTTGGGTTCGTCTTGTGGCATGGCGATTCTCGTTCCTCGCGATATCAGAAGCGGTGCCGCGCGTGGAGGACGCGACGCCTGAAGTCCTCGCCCGTGACCGGGATCACGCGGCACATCTCGTAGATCCGAGACATCAGCGCGTCTCCGAGGCGATCGCGAAGCGTCGGAGCGTCGGGCGATGCCGCGGTGTCGTCGTCATCGTCCCCGGTCGCGCGGTTGGTGGTCATGATCGTGGGGAGCTTGCGGTTGTAACGGTGGGCGAGCACGTCGTGCATGACGTCTTGGGCCCAGGCGGTCGTCCGTCCGGCCCCGAGATCGTCGAGCAGGAGAACCTCCGCTTCCAGGATGGGAGTGAGCACGTCGGTCTCGTTGCGACCGGCGCCCCCGTCGAAGGTCGACTGCAGGTCCTTCAAGAGCTGACGCTGTTCCGCGAAGACGATCTTCGCTCCTTTGCGAGACGCCAGTTCGCGCAGCAGGCCGACGGCCAGGTGGGTCTTTCCGGTTCCCGGGGGGCCCACGAAGAGCAGTCCGACGTCGACCTGGAGCGGCCAACGCTCGAACCATTCCCTGGCCCAGGCCAAAGCGGGCTCCAGGGACGGCTGCCACACCTCGAAGTTGTCGAACGAGCAGTGCTCGTAGCGGCGCGGGATCCGCGCTGCGCGGAGGATCCGGTCGGCGCGCTCGCGGACGCTGCACGAGCAACGCACGGAAACGGCCACGCCTTCGACGCCGTCTTTGACTTGGAATCCGGTCCCACCGCAGTGCGGACAGGGCTCGCTCATGACGCTGGCCTCGCTCCTAAAAGCGTCGCTCAGTTGAGGTAGCCCCGGAGCTGCTGACATTTCTGTGAACGGTTCAATTTCTCGAGGGCCTGCGCCTCGATCTGGCGGATGCGCTCGCGAGAGAGGTTCATCATCTCGCCGATTTCCTTGAGCGTTTTCGGATCGGATCCATCCAAGCCGAACCGCAGCCGCAACACCATCTCTTCTTTCTCGACCAATTCGCCGAGCGCCTGCTGAACGTGGCGACGCAAGGACTGCCTGAGAAAGACGAAATCGGCCGCGGGAATGGTGTCCTGCTCGAGCTTGTCCGACAGGTGGAACTCGTGCTCTTCGTCGATCACGGCCGAAAGCGAGACGTTGTCGTTGGCGACCTGCAAAAGCGTGGTCACCTCTTCGAGGGTGGCCTCGATCCTCGTCGCGACCTCTTGAGCCGTGGGCGCACGCTCCAATTCGTTGCGCAGCATCGACTGCGCCTTTCCGATCCGGTAAAGGAGATTCGCCTGTTTTTGCGGTAGGCGAAAGGCCCCGCTCTGGTCGGACAGCGCATGAATGATCGCCTGCCGGACCCACCAGACCGCGTAGGTGATGAATTTGACGTTCTTGCTGGCGTCGTAGCGCTTGGCGGCCTCGATCAGGCCGATGTTCCCCTCGTTGATCAAGTCGAGGAACGACATCCCGCATCCGCGATAGCGCTTGGCGTAGGACACGACGAACCGGAGATTGGCCTCGACCAGGCGGCGGAGGGCCTTTTGATCGCCCTTTTGAATCTTGCGGCCGAGCACACGCTCTTCGTCGGCCGTGATCCGGCTCAGCCGCGAGATCTCCTTGAGATACTTCTTGAGGGATTCCGAGCCACCGCCGCGGGCTTGTACTCGTTCGTCTTCCATCAATTCCCCGGGTCGCGGAGTGAGTATAACAGGTGGCAAGAGCAGGTCAGCGGATGACAACTCGGATGGGACTCTTACCGGCGTCTTCTTTCTTGGCGAGCGAGATGGCGAGGACGCCGTCCTGATACGCGGCGGCGACCGATGTCGGGTCGATGTGCGAGCGCAAACGGAAGCGGCGAACGAACTTGCCGTAGGAGCGTTCCACGCGGTGGAACTGCTCCCCCGGCGCGCCGCGATCCATGTGCCGTTCTCCACGGACAACGAGCTCGTCGTCCTCGAGGCGCACATCGATGTCGGCTTGAGCCAGGCCGGGCAGCTCCAGGAAGAAAAGGACGTTCGTCGCGTCTTCGGAGACATCGGCGACCGGGGTCCACGCCCCCACGCCGCCTTCCGCATCGAAATTGGTGCGCGCGAGCGCACTTTCGAAGAGCTTGTTCATCCTCTCTTGGATCCCTACGAGATCTTTGAGCGGATCCGAATCCGTCGGCGCCATGGAAAATCCTCCGGTCGCGCACCAGCCGCCGGAAGAGTCTAGCAAGTCTCGGGGGCCTGTGGGGCTCAGTTCTTCCGAGCGTCGGCATCGACGACTTCGGCGTCGATGACGTCCTCGCTCGATTTGCCTCCGGATCCGCCGGTGCTGTCCGGGGCGCCGGTGGCGGCTTCCGGCCCGCTCGCGGCCCGGTACACGGCCTCGCCGAATTTGAGCCGCTCGCGCTCCAAGGACTCGCTCGCCGCCCGGATCTGGGCGGCATCGGCTCCGGCGAGCGCGGCTTTGGCGGCTTCGATCGCCTCGCGCAGGGGGGCCTGCTCGCCCGGCTGGACCTTGTCCCCATTGTCGCGCAGCTCTTTTTCCGTTTGGTAGACGAGTTGATCGGCGCGATTTCGAGCGTCGATCCCTTCGCGCTGCTGTTTGTCTTCCGCGGCGTGGGCCTCGGCCTCCCGAACCATGGCCTCGACGTCGTCTTTGGACAAACCGGAAGACGCCGTGATGGCAATCTTTTGCTCTTTTCCGGTCCCGAGGTCCTTCGCGGAGACGTGCACGATGCCGTTGGCGTCGATGTCGAAGGCCACCTCGATCTGCGGCACGCCGCGCGGTGCCGCTGCGATACCGTCGAGATGGAAGCGCCCGAGCGTCTTGTTGTCGCGCGCGAGCTCGCGTTCTCCCTGCTGGACGTGAACCTCGACGCTCGTCTGGCTGTCGGCGGCTGTCGAAAAGATCTCGCTCTTGCGCGTGGGAATCGTCGTGTTGCGTCCGATCAATCGCGTGAACACCCCTCCGAGGGTCTCGATGCCGAGCGAAAGCGGCGTGACGTCGAGAAGGAGGAGGTCCTTCACGTCCCCAGCGAGCACGCCCGCTTGGACCGCGGCGCCGATGGCGACGACTTCGTCCGGGTTGACCCCCTTGTGGGGCTCCCTTCCGAAAAACTCCCGCACCATGTCCTGAACTTTGGGAATGCGCGTCGATCCGCCGACCAGCACGACCTCATCGATCTCGGCGGTCTTGACTCCCGCGTCCTTGAGCGCACGCTCGCAAGGGCCGAGGGTTCTTTTGAGGATCGACTCGACGAGTTGCTCGAAGCGCGCACGGTTCAGCTTGAGCTGGAGGTGCTTGGGCCCGCCCGCGTCGGCGGTGATGAAGGGAAGATTGACTTCGGTCTCGGTCACCGAAGACAAATCGCATTTCGCCTTTTCCGCGGCCTCCTTGAGACGTTGGAGTGCCATTTTGTCTTTCGAAAGGTCGATCCCCTGGTCCTTCTTGAACTCGGCGACCAGCCAGTCCATCAAGATGTGGTCGATGTCGTCGCCGCCCAGGTGCGTATCGCCATTGGTCGACTTGACCTCGACGACGCCGTCGCCGACCTCCAGGATGGAGATGTCGAACGTCCCTCCGCCAAAGTCGAAGACCGCGATCGTCTCGTCTTTTTTCTTGTCGAGTCCGTAAGCCAAGGCGGCGGCGGTCGGCTCGTTGACAATCCGTTCGACGCTCAGCCCCGCGATCTGTCCGGCATCCTTGGTCGCCTGCCGCTGGGCGTCGTTGAAGTACGCGGGGACGGTGATCACCGCGCGGGTGATCGTCTCGCCCAGATGCGCCTCGGCGGCCTCTTTGAGCTTCCGAAGCACCATCGCCGACACCTCGGGGGGCGAGTATTTCTTGTCCTGTATCTGAACGCGCGCGTCCCCATTGTCCGCGGCGTCAAGGTGGTACGGGACCATCCTGGCGTCGCCTTGGACCTCGGCGTACTTCCTCCCCATGAAGCGCTTGATCGAGTAGACGGTGTTCGACGGGTTGGTGATCGCCTGCCGCTTGGCCACTTGCCCGACGAGGCGCTCGCCCTTGTCCGTCACCGCGACGACGGACGGCGTCAGGCGGCTCCCTTCCGCGTTCGTGATGACGGTGGGCTTGCCGCCCTCCATGATCGCGACAACCGAATTGCTCGTTCCCAGATCGATTCCGATGATCTTGCTCATGGATGCTCCCTCCCGCGGAGGGTAGGAGCCCCCTCTTCGCGAACGGACGGCTTTTTAGGACCCCTGCCGCGGGCTGTCAAGGGCGGATCGATCGTCCCCGGTCGATCGGCCCCCCCTCGAGCACCATCCGCTGGGACGCGCTGTAGGGGTGACGGACCACGATGTCGTCGCCGGGTCGGCCCGCGGGAGGGCGGCTGCCGATCTCGTACCCCGAGGGACCGACACGGTACGTGTAGCGCTGTCCCCACGGGTCCACCATGTCGTCCCGCGAGAGAAAACCCGCCGACGAGACGGACTCCAAGTCCTTCGGCATCGAACCGCGATCGAGGTAGAACGCCTGGATGGACCGTTCCACTCGTTCGAGCCGATTTCTACCCATGTAGGTTTTCAACTGCTCGCTCTCGCGAGCGCGGGCCGTCAACCTCCATGGCGTGAGCGGATTGAGGCCGAGGGTCAGAAAGCCGAGGGCGGCCAGGGCGATCACCAACCCCTGGAGGACTCCGGACGTGAACCGCTGGCGATCGCGACCCCGCGCGGCATCTTCCGCCGCGACCTCGACCACGACCACTTCGAGGAGATTGCGATTGAAAAGCTCGACCAAGAGCCGGTACACGTCGAACTCGGCCAGGGCGCTTGTGTCCACGATGTCCTGAACGGTCGCACTCCCGTCCACCATGCGTAAGACATCGCGCTCTTCGGGGGAAATCCGGAGCTCTCCCGCGCTGTGATCCTCCTGCTCTGGGGCGTCTTGGAAACCAAAATCGATGTCGGCGTCGAGCAGCGATGCGATCGGCACGTCGAGCGCGGCGCCCGCGGCGGTCTTCCTGAAGACCATGTCCGGCGACTTGATGCGCCGTTCGAGCATCGGCCACTCGTCGATCATCCGAGCGCCTTCCATCAGGATCGTCTCGGCCGACAACGGCTGGAAGTGCTCGTTGTCGTATTCCATGTGATCCATCGGCACGAACCGGTACTGACCCTCGCGCCAGCGGAACAAGCGATAGACGATTTGGGTCACCTGGATGCGGAGCGCTTCCTCGAGATCCGCGCTCGAAATGAAGCGCTGCTTGACGAGAATGTAGCCGAGCCGCTGCATCGTGGCCTTCTGGATCTGGAGCGTCTCTCGCAACTGGACTTGCGTGATACGGCCCGTACGAACCAGGACGGAGCCCAAGAGGTCCTCGAGGTTTCGCGTGCTGGTATCGGCACCGACGACCGCCCCTTCGAGGAACTTCACGGTCACCATGTCGGAACCGGAATCGAGCGTGAGGAGCCCGGTCTTGCGTTGCAGGCCGATGAGCTGGAGGATGTCGGCGAGCCCGAAGTCCTTGATCGTCCCCACGAGGGCCATCTCAGACCCTCCGCATCCGGGACAGGCCGACGTTTCCGGCGAGCCACACCGCGATCCCCAAGGGAACCGCGATCAAGAGCACCGCGTCGAGGCCGTACACGTTCGGAACGGATGCAGGCCGGAGCCCCGCCAGAAGTACGTCCATGCCAAGCAGCCGTTCGATGGGTGCCAAGCCCTGCGGACATCCGCCGATCCACGCGAACAACCAAAGCATGAGCAAACCGCAGCCGAGCCACGCGCGGCCGGAAAGAAGGTGTGATGCCCCGGGGAGAAGGGCGGACGCGATGCGACGACCTCGTCGGCTTCGCGTCGCGTACCGTTCCACCTGGTACAGCTTCATGCTCTTGGTTTCCGGGGCGAGGCCGTCGCAAAGCACGAACAGGTGCACGCATTGACTGCAATACTCGGGGCCCTCGCGTCCCGACTTGCAGTGCGCGCAGAAAGGCTGTCCGCAGCGCGTGCATCGTTGCGCCGGGGACCGTCCGCGAAACGCCGCGAGCGTCATTCCGCAAGCGAGAAGCCCGAAAAGCGCGAGGAGGCTCGTGGTCTTGGCGAGGCCGGAGAGCGCCGAGGTCCAGTGATCCTGCTCCGGTTCGGCGTCGAGCCAAGCCCTCAGGCTCCGCCCTTCGACGGTCGCCCTCCAGATCGAATCGAAGTCGATGACCGCATCGATCGCCTTGGGACCGTGGCCCTCCCGGCTATCCGAGGTGAGCCAGGACGTGGTCAGCGCCGAGTCGAGGTTGCGCGCCGACGCGAGCGACTCGGTCGCTTCCTTGAGTTTGAAGGAGTCCGACTGCGCCAGGTACATGTTGTAGTACGCCAGGGCGGAGTTCGGCCTGATGTCCAGGGCCTTTCGGTAGTTCGAGATGGACTCGCCGTACTGCCCGAGCGTGAAGTAGATGTTCCCGACGTTGATTCTGGCCTGATAGGTCGACGGTGCCTCGTCGAGGACTTGTTTGTACTCGTGAAACGCATCCTCGAAATAGCGACCGTTCTTGTACAGCCCCGCGAGGAGGAACCGATACATCGGGTCGTCGGGGTGGGCGTCGACCAACTCGCGCAATTTGACGATCCGGTCCGGATCGTATCCCCCGTTGGCCGCGGCGATCGTCGTCCGAATCGTCGGGTCGGCGGCAAGCCCGTAGAACCCGACGGCGAAACGGTAGGCCGGTTGCGCCAGGGCCGTTGCTACGAGCAGCGCCGCGGCCAGAACGCGCTCGCTGCGCCTCATGTAGCGGAAGACCGCGACGATCCAGTAGATCGCGACCCAGCCGGCTCCGACCCAAAGGACGAACGGGAGCAAGAGCACCGCCCACCCGCCCGCTTTGGCCCACGAGTCCCGGTCCTCTCGAATCAGCCACTCTTCGACGTCGTGGCGGAGCGCCACTTGGTAGCGGAACATCATGAACACGGCGAAAAGACCGATGCCGGCGAGAACCGCTGCGAGGGCAACGAGGGCGGATCCGTGCAGGAAACTCAGGTCGCGAATCGCCACCGCAAACGAACAGCGCATCGCCCGTAGCCACTCGGAGCCGGCTGCGAACGATCCGGCTCCGGACGCCCAGAGCACATGCGCCCGGGCCAACGCGATTTGGGGCCGTCCGGGATCGAGCGACTCGGCGAGCGCGAGCGACGCGAGCGCCTTGTCGTAACTGCCCTCCCGCAGCCAGTCGCGGGCTTCGATCACCAGGGCTCCGGCCGGTACTTCGAGGCGCCGCACGCCTTCTTCGATGACGAAATCTCGGATCGCGTCGGACTGCCGGGCCGCATCCTCGTTGCGACCCTCGGCCTGGTAGGCCTTACGTTGAAACCAGAGGCTCTCGAAACGGCCGTCGAAGGCCGTGGCGTCGAATCCGTGGCGCGCGTCCGACCGCGGCCCGGGTTCGGAGGTTGCCGGGGATTCCGGATCCACCGGTGGCGTCGGCTGTGCCAGCCGGATCACCCCACGATCCATCGTCGCCTGAGCGACGGGAGTCGCCGCCCATGCGAAAAGTACGACCATCACCGCGATCATCGTACGTAGGGTTCGACTGTTCACAGGGCCCCCGACTCCTTCTCGCGCGCCGGGTGTTCGCGCGATCCCGAAGGGCGGGTTCGACGAACGCTATCCGGTCTTTCCCGACCGCGCGACGTATCGCATTCTGAGTTGGTGCAGAACACTCTCCAGGAGGTTGTCTTCCTGGGGAGTCAAATTGCCCCGGCACTTCACGCGGAGCAGGTCGAGCATATCGATCTGCAACCGTGCCCCTTCGAGGTCCAAGGTCGGCTGTCCCGTCGCCGGATGTGGAATCTCTCCGAGGTAGAGCAACGCCGGTTGTGCCATGGCGTTGATCAACATCGTAAAGTCCACGCCTTCCGGCTCGTCCAACGGACGGTGCTCGAACTGGGGATCGCTCTCCGGTCGCCGCGCCGCCCCTGGAATCGGTTGCACTCCTGCGGGAGTGGCCAACTCGGGCTCTTCGTCGACCTCGGTGCGACGCTCCCCGTCCAGCGTGAAATGCCGCCTGTCGGTGACCTTGATGCTGGGCCTTTGTTCGTCCTGCCCCTTCTCCTCCGGATTCTCTCCTGCGGCCATACACGCCTCCCCGCGTGGCGGTTCAGACATCGCCACGCGCGAGCGCGATGGTACCATTCGACTTTCGGCGTCATCAAAACGAAAGTCGGCGGACCGCAAGCCACCCCGGCTCCGGTCGCTTGCGAAAGATGTAACCCGCTCCGAGTCAAGTCAAGGAGACCGCCGATGGCCTCCCGCAGCAGTTTTGAAGACCTCGTGGCGATCATGGACCGCCTGCGGGACCCCGGTGGTTGCCCCTGGGACCGGGAGCAAACCTACGCGACGCTGCGTGGCTATCTGATCGAAGAGTGCTACGAAGTGGTCGACGCGCTCGACCGCGCCGACCTTCCGGCCCTCTGCGAGGAGTTGGGAGACCTCCTGTTTCAAATCGTATTCCTGTCCCGGCTGGGAGCGGAGGATCGTGCGTTCGACGCGGGCGACGTCGTCCAAGGGATCGCGGCGAAGATGGTCCGCCGCCACCCCCACGTCTTCGGGAACGATTCCGCGGCGAGTTCGGCGGAGGTCCTCGTGCGCTGGGAGGAGATCAAAAAGACCGAGAAGAAAGACGCCGGGAAATCCGAGGCGGACGCGTCCGTGCTCTCCGGGATCCCTCCGGCGCTCCCCGCCCTGGTGAAAGCGCAGCGCCTCGGTGCGAAAGCGGCCCGCGTCGGCTTCGATTGGCGCGCCGATGCCGACGTTCTCGCGAAGCTCGACGAGGAGACCACCGAATTGCGCGAGGCCGTCATCTCGGGCGACCGCGAGGCCGTCCGCGAAGAGATCGGGGACGCGCTGTTCACGCTCGCGATGGTGGCGCGTCGTCTCGATGTGGATGCCGACGAGGCGTTGGCCGCCGCGAATGCGAAGTTTCACAGGCGGTTTACGCGCGTCGAGGGCGCGCTTCGACGCCTTCGCGTCCCGATCGAAAATGCGGACCTCGCCCTGATGGACCGTCTCTGGAACGAAGTCAAGACCGACCGCGCAGGGGAAGGAAGCTAGTCGGCGAGCTGCGGAGCGGTGAAACGGCCGATGCGCCGGAAGCGGACGTAACGGGAGGCCACGAGAGCTTCGGGGGTCGCGCTCAGGAGTTCGGCCAACTGGCGTTCGAGCACGTCTCCCAAGACGACCGCCTGGCGGGCGGGGTCGACATGGGCCCCGCCGACGACCTCCGGAATGATCTCGTCGGCAACATCGAGAGCGAGAAGATCGGGGGCCGTCATCTTCATGGCGGCGGCGGCATCGCGAGATCGGGACCCGTCGCGCCAGAGGATGGCGGCGCAACCCTCGGGAGAAATCACCGAGTAGACCGCGAACTCGAGCATGTTGACCCGGTCTCCCACGCCGATGGCCAGCGCGCCCCCGCTCCCCCCTTCCCCGGTGACGGTCACGAGGATCGGGACGTTGATTCGCGCCATCTCGCGCAGGTTGAGAGCGATCGCTTCCGCTTGACCCCGCTCTTCCGCGCCGATCCCGGGATACGCCCCCGGCGTATCGATGAACGTGAGAATGGGCCGATGGTATTTCTCCGCGAGCCGCATGGCGCGGAGCGCCTTGCGATAGCCTTCCGGCCGCGGCATGCCGAAGTTGCGGAAAATCTTCTCTTTGGTGTCCCGCCCCTTCTGGTGCCCGATGACGAGCACGGGACGCCCCCGAAACGAGCCGAAGCCGGCGACGATCGCCGGGTCGTCCGCGTAACGGCGGTCACCGTGGATCTCGACGAACCCCTCCACCAGGTAGCGGATGTAGTCGAGCGTGAACGGGCGGCGCGGGTGGCGGGCGACGAGCGTTTTCTGCCACGGGGTCAGCGAGGAGAACACCTGCTCTCGCATGCCGTGGAGTTCGACCTCGAGCTGTTCACGCTTACGCTGCGTCGCGACGTCGTCCCCCATGCCGGACAGCGACTCGACGCGGCGCTCGAGCTCCAGGATCGGTTCTTCGAAGGCGTCCTCGTCCACCCCTCAGAAATAGTCGACCGTGAGGAGGTGTGTCAAGCGCGCGGATGAAAGTCGCGGTAAAGCCTCTTGAGCCGCTCTCGATTCACGTGCGTGTAGATTTGCGTGGTCGAGATGTCGGCGTGACCGAGCAGCATCTGGACCACCCTCAAATCGGCTCCGTTTTCAAGGAGGTGCGTCGCGAACGAGTGCCGCACGACGTGCGGCGAGAGCGAGGCTCGTAGCCCCGCCCGGCGGCCGTGGGCCTTGATCAATTTCCAGAATCCTTGCCGGGTCAACGGCGCGCCGGCGCGCCCCACAAAAACGGAGTCCGAGCGCTTCCCGGCAAGCAGCGCCTCGCGGCCCGAGGCGAGGTAGGCCGTCAATGCGGCGATCGCCTCGGCACCCAGAGGCACGACGCGCTCTTTCGACCCCTTGCCCACACAACTGAGGTAGCCCGCGTCGAGACGGAGGTCTCGGAGTCGCAACCCCACCAACTCGCTCGCCCGCAGTCCGGTCGCGTAGAGCACCTCGAGCATCGCCGCGTCGCGCGCGCCGCGCGGCTCGTCGCGGTCGGGTGCCGCGAGCAGCCGCGAGACGTCGGAGCCGTCCAAAACCTTCGGAAGAGTCTTCCATACCTTGGGGGGTTCGAGACGGGCGGCGGGATTCTCGTCGATCATCCCCTCTTGCGCGAGCCAGCCGAAAAACCCGCGCACCGCGACCAGCCAGCGTGCCACCGAGCGCGGCGAGCGACCGGCGGTGCGCATCCTTCGAAGGGCGAGCAAGAGATCGTCTTGCCCGGCGGAGACAAGGCCCCGTCCCTCGCACTGACGCAAGAGCGCCTCGAGGTCGCGCCGATAGGCGGCCACGCTGTTGCGGGCCAACCCGCGCTCGGCGGCGAGGTGTTCGAGCCACGATTCGAGCATGGGGTCCGGCGCGGGGGTCATCGGAGGGTCGCGTCTCGCGGATCCAGAAGCAGGGTGACGGGGCCGTCGTTGACCAGTTCGACCTCCATCATCGCGCGGAACGTGCCCGTCGCGACGACGAGACCGCGCTCGCGCAAGGCCTCCACGAAGCGCTCATACAGGCGCTGGGCCGCCTCGGGCTCGGCCGCGGATTCGAACGACGGCCGCCGACCGCGTCGCGTCGAGGCGGCCAGGGTGAACTGGGATACCACGAGCACGGCGCCCGACGTCTCCGAAACGTCGAGGTTCATCCGTCCCGCCGCGTCGGGGAAGATCCTGAGCTGGGCTGTCTTTGCGGCATTCCACACCGCGTCGTTTTCGTCGTCGCCCCGCTCGACGCCGAGGAAGACGACAAGTCCTCGTGCGATCGACCCCACGGTCGCTCCGCCGACGCGCACGGTGGCGCGGGACACACGCTGGATCAGGACCCTCATCGCGGTTTTCGCCACGCCAAGCGAGACAAGGCGGCGGCGAACGCGTGGGCTTCCGGCACCCGCAGTGCGAGCGCTCCGCCCACAGTCGTCGCGATCCCGACCGCCACGGCGACCGAAAGGCGCCCGATGTCTCCGGCGATTCCCCCGCCGGACACCCAGTGGGCGAGCGCGGCGTGCGTTCCGCCGCAGGACAGCCCCGTGACGACCGACACTCCCAACATGGCCAGCGTCGCCCGCAACACGCCGTGCCCGGCGATCGAGCCGGCGCGCTTGCGCAGGCCCCACGCGAGGATGCCGAAGTTGGTCCACGCGGCCACCGAGGTGGACAAGGCCAGGCCGAGAAACGGGCTGACGCCCAGCATGGGGAGAGCGAACACGAACGCGCCGTTGGCCGCGAGCTTGCAAACCACCGCGAGGGTCGACGCGACAACCGGCACGCGGGTGTCACCCAGCGCGTAGAAGGTCGGCACCTGGATCTTGGTGACGGCGTAGGCGTACAGACCGAGCGCATAGCACAGCAACGCCGCGGCGGTATTTTCGGTCGAGGCGTGATCGAAGCGGCCGTGCTCGAAGATGACCTGGATAATCGGCTCCCGCAACGCGACGAGCCCCGCCGTGGCCGGGAGCGCCAGGAGAGCCACCGCGCGAAGCGCGGCCGAGAGGTTCGCGCGGAGCGCGACGGTATCGCCCGAGGCGACATCGCGCGACACGCGCGCCAGGTTGGCCATCCCGATCGCCACCCCGAACAGGCCGATCGGCAGTTGGATGAGCCGGAACGCCAAGTTCAACCAGGTGATCGGGCCGTCCCCGTAGCGGGAGGCGAGCCAGGTGTCGACCAGGAAGTTGATCTGCGTTGCGGCCTGGCCGAGCGTGGCGGGAAGCATCAGCCAGGCGATCCGCACGAGGCCCGGGTCCCGAGGCGCCCAATCGACCCGGAAGCGAAATCCGAGCGCACGCAACGCTGGGACTTGGACCCCGAACTGGAGAACGCCGCCGATCATTGCGCCCACCGCCAAGGACAGCCCCGCGGGCCATCCGAAATGGAACAAGACCGGGCTCAAGACCACCACGCTGAGGATCGCGGCGACGTTGAGCAAGGCAGGGGCGAGCGCGGGC
>JANMVW010000111.1:0-23673 GCA_031393555.1 Acidobacteriota bacterium | reverse complement strand
GTCGAAAGGACCGGTCTGACCGTACCGAGGCCGCGGAGACGGGCCATCACGTTGAAAATCGATCGAATCGATCGGCCAGCGTCGGGTCATCATGCGGCCACGATTCGAGGGGGGCCTTGTGCCGAAGATCGTCCGAAGCATCGGCGCAAGGCCCCCCTCGAATCGTGGCCGCATGATGACCCGACGCTGGCCGATCGATTCGATCGATTTTCAACGTGATGGCCCGTCTCCGCGGCCTCGGTACGGTCAGACCGGTCCTTTCGACCAGGAACTCGCGTGCTTGCGATTGTGAAACGGCCGTGACCGGGTTGGTACGGCGCCAGACGAACGAGCACAGCCTCCCGCGTTGAAGGTCCTCGCGGTCCAGGCACGACGCTTGCTCGGTTGAAACTCCGCAATGGAGGCCGAATGAAAAACTCACGCATGCTCTGGTTGGCGTTGTGCCTTGCCGGCACGGCGCTGTCGACGCGTCCCGCAAGATCCGCCTCGTGTGGGGGCAGCAATGCCACGTTCAGGAATACGACCGCGGCCCCGATTCCCGCGCCTGGAACGATCGGCTCCACGATTCTGGTTTCTGGGGCCGGGTCTTACCTTCTCGATCTCAACGCGCGGACCTTCATCGCGCACACGCGAAACGGCCACCTTCAGGTCACGCTGACGTCGCCCTCGGGCACGATCTCGACCCTCACGAGTAACAACGGAGGATCATTCGCAGGTGTTTTCAACGGAACCGTTTGGGACGACCAGGCGAACCCGGGGGGCCAGGTCCCGTATGACTTCAACCCGGGCCTCGCGACCGACAACCCCTACGCGGACGGTGTCGTTGCCTCGCCCCTGGTTCCCGAGGAGGCGATGGGCGCGTTCATCGGCGAAAATCCGAACGGACTGTGGACTCTGACCATCGCAAACACGTGCACGGAGAACCCGCCGGCCGACACGTGCGCCGCGGACAGCGGCACGCTGGCTCGTTGGTCGATCGACGTGACGAGCTTGTCCGCGACGCCTGCTTCCGTGTCTCGAGTGTTCAGGAACATCGGCGTCACGGAAATCCCTTACGGTCCGTCGGTGACCACGTCGAAGATCGACGTCTCCGGCGTCGGGAGCTACCTCGGAAACCTGCGCTTGCACACGTTCCTGGCCTACCCGGTCAGCCACGACCTCGACGTCACGCTGCAATCCCCGGCGGGCACGGTCGTGACCCTGACGACCGATAACGGCGGTTCGTTCGTGGACGTCTTCGACGACACCGACTGGTTCGACAAAGCCGACCCCGGCGGCGCTGTTCCTTACGCGAGCAATGGCGGCCTGGTGACCGACCGCGCCTACACGAGGTTTCCGCCGGCCCCCGCTCTCGTTCCCGAGGAGGCGCTGTCGGCATTCAACTCCGAAAATCCCAACGGCCGCTGGACGATGACGATCTCCGTCGAAGCACCGGGTTACCGCGGCTCGATCGACGACTGGGAGATGGACGTCACGACCCTCGACGTTCCGAGGGGTGACTGCACGCTCACCTGTCCGGGGGACATCACCGTCCCCAACACGGGGGCTTGCAACGCGCCGGTCACCTACCCACCGCCCATCGCAGGCCCCTGCTGCGGCGCGGTGACGTGCACCCGGCCCTCGGGCTCGGTGTTCCCCACCGGAACCACGACGGTCGTCTGCTCATCGGAGTCCGGGCAGTCCTGCTCGTTCAACGTGACGGTGAACGACGCTGCGCCCCCGGTCGTGACCCTTTCGGCAACGACCACGCTCCTTTGGCCTCCGAACCACAACATGATCAACGTTGGGTTGGTCGCCACCGCCGTCGATACCTGCGATCCGCACCCGCCCATCGCCGTGGCGGTCTACGGCGACGAGGACGACGAACTCCAGACCGGAGACGGGAACTTCTCCCCCGATGCGTTGCGCGCAGCTCCCGGAACCCTGCAGCTCCGCGCGGAGCGTCAGGGGAACAGCGACGGCCGCGTGTACCTGATCATCGGGACGGCCACCGACGCCTCCTCGAATCGTGGATTCGGCTGCGCGACGGTCGTGGTTCCGCACAGTCAGTCGAAGGCGGATGTCCTGTCGGTTCTGGCTCAGGCGGCAGCCGCGCGCGCCTACTGCGCCTCAACCGGAATGCCTCCGCCCGCGTACGTCGTCGTAGGCGACGGCCCGGTCATCGGGCCCAAACAGGCGACGTCGTTCTTCGGCAACGACAACGGCGAAAGCAACAGCCCCGCGACCGATCAGAAGCTCCGCTATACGCCCGCGCCGCCGGCCGGCACAGTCAACGACCCCGCGGACGGATTCCCCGTCGGCCCCGTTCAGCGTTGAGCGGAGCGCTACTGAAAGTCGGTGATCGTGCCGCTCCAGGCGAAAGCACGAACTTCGCCACGGGCTCGCCACCGGCCGACGGGATGACGACGGTCCGCGCGTAGATCCAGCCCTCGACAGGCGTGAATTTCCGGTGACGCAACAGCCGGCCGTCGCGGGATAGGTCCTTGAGGTCTTCTCCCTTGTTGCGGACCAGTTGCGGCGGAAGGATCTGGAGCGCGACGCTCCGCTCGAGGGTCAATATCCTGCGCGGTGCCGGGCCCGATCGTGGTATCCATGCGTCGGCACTCCGGAGGATTCATGCGAATTGCCACCGTTCCCGCTGCGCTGCTGTTGGCGTTCGCAGCCGTCGGCCGTGCGGACGCGGCGGCCGAAACCGACGTCAAGCCGGGTCCGACGGTCATGAGCGCGGAGGAGAAGGCCATCGTCGCGAACGTCGCCGGGGGCGCGCAGCACGGCGTCATCTTGATCGACGAGACCGACAGCAACGACGACCGCGGCGCCATGTCCCAGACCGCCTACCACCTGCGGGCCAAAATTCTCTCGCAGGAGGGCCGAGGACTCGCGGACATCACGATCCCGGTGGACCGGGGTCCAACGGACCTTCGCAGATGGTGGGGCCGGACGATCTTTCCGGATGGCAGAGTCATCGACCTCCCCGAGTCCGCGTTGAAGATGCAATCGGTCGCGAAATCCGCCGCCGGCGAGATGCAGGAGTACAAGGGCGCGCTGCCCGGCGTCGTCCCCGGGTGCGTCATCGACTACGGTTGGATCGTGGAGCGCGACGGGTTCTACCGCACGACGCGCGTCGTGCTGCAACGCGAATGGCCGGTCCGTTCCTTCCGTTATCGGTGGTCGCCGAATCGGTACGAGCCCGCCGCATACACGCTGTCGCGGGCCGGAGGATTGGCCATCGACGTCAAGCGCGACGGCAGGGCGGTGCTCGTCACGGCGCGCGATCTCGATCCCGTTCCCGGGGAGCCCCACATGCCGCCGCTCGACGAGGCGCGCGCGACAGCGACGTTCTACTACTCGACCAAAGACAACGCGGACGAGTACTGGGACCACGTCGCCAAGCGCATCGATGCCGAGCTGAAACAGTTCCTGGGGAGCAACGCCGCCGTGCGGGACACGCTCGAGATCCTGGCGATTCCCGAGGGCGTGCCTTTGGGCGACAAGCTGCGCATCGTGTACGACTGGCTCGGCGCGAACGTGACGAACACGACGCTCTTGAGCGCCGAGGAGGAAGAGGCGCACGACGATCGCGGGGGCGACTCCATCAACGCGAAGCAGGTTCTGAAGGCGAAGGAGGCTTCCCCGCAGCAACTCGACTTCCTCTTCGCGGGCATGGCCCGCGCGTTGGGCGCCGACGCGCGGATTGTCCTGGCGGTGGATCGCACCGGTCATTTCTGGAACAAGCCGTTGAAGTCGATCGGGCAGTTCACCTTCACGTTCGTCGCCGTACGCAGTCCCGGCGCGCAAGACGACACCCTCGTGTTCGTGGACGCGGGGTCGGGACTTCCCTACGGCCAGGTTCCGTGGCGGGCGACGGGCGTGCAGGCGCTGATTTGCGGGGCCACGGGGAGTTCGTCCGCCGTCATCCCGCCGGCGTCCCCGAAGGTCAACCGCACGGACGCCCACGTGACCCTCGCGTTCACGGACGACAACCAGGCCCTGCTCGTCACGTGGGCGCGGACGGCCCAAGGCGCCGCGGGATTGGAGTACCGCCGCTGGCTTCGCGATCTCGACGCGCGCAAGCGGAAGGAAACGCTCGACGCGCTGTGCGGTTCGTCGGCGCGCACCGAGGTCACGGCAGCCGAGCTTCCGGAGCTCGACAAGCCGTCGGCGCCCTTCCAGATCAAGTGCGGGCTCGAACAGTCGGAGATGAACATCGGAAGCGACATCGCGACGTACAGCCTCGCGCTCACCGGACCGTGGTCGCCGGAGATTCCGCAGTTCCCGTCGCCGACGCGCGTGCACCCGGTGATCTTCGACTTCCCGCGCGCCGACATCGTCGCCTTCGACGTCTCCGCCCCTCACGGCTTTAAGCCGAAGGATCCGCCGGCCGCGGTCGCGCTCGAATCGCAATACGGCAAGTACCACCTCGTCGTCACGGCGACGCCCACGGGGTTCCACGTGGACCGGGCCTTCGCGATGACGGTCCTGCTGGCGAAGCCCGACGAGTACGGCGCCCTGCGCAAGTTCTTCGACGACGTCCGGAAGGCCGACGCCGTCGCGGTGACGTTCGAACGGGACGGAGCGGGGCGGTGACGTCGACCTCCAGCCGTTGGGCCGTCGCGATCGCGGTCGGTGTCCTCGGGTGGGCGCACCCGGCCTCAGCCGGACTCCCCGCCTGGGCGAAGGCTGTTGCGGAGGCGGCGCCTCCTGTCCCCGAGGGCGTTCCGGAATGGCCGGAGCGCACCCTCCTCGCCGAGACCGCGATCGTCGTGTCGCAAGACGGCGCCACCTGGCGCGTGAGCCGGCACAAGGTGATCCAGGTGTTGAGCAACCGGGTCGCGGACTCGTCGTTCGGTTCGTTCGCGTTCGACGACACCACGAAGATCAAGAAGTCGAAGGGCTGGCATGTTCCGCCGGGGGAGCGCGCGCAGCGCAACGTCGGCGGAGCCGTGGACCTGACCCTCCCGAACGATTTCCTGACGGACGCCAAGGCGCGCGTGGTGGCGTTGGACGGCGTGAAGAAGGGCAGCCTCGTCGTCTACGAGTTCGAGGCCGAGAGCCATCCCTACACGCTGACCGGCGTCGAGTCGTTCTACGACGACGTTCCCGTTGCGGTCGCCAGATGGTCGATCGAGCTGCCGCCGTCGTGGACGCTCAAGTATGCGTGGCTTCCCGGTAAGGGACCGGAGCCGTCGCGCAGCGGCACGACGTGGACGTTCGAGCAGAGGGACCTGGTTCCCCAGCGGGACGAAGACTTTGGCGAAAGCCCTTCCGATCTGGGACCGCGGCTCGTGGTGGCGCTTCAACCGGGAGACGGCGGAGCCACGACGACCCCGGCGTTTTCGGATTGGAACGACCTGGGCCGCTGGTATCAGCAACTGGCCCAGGGCCGCGAGGCGGCCACGCCGGAGCTCCAGTCCGCGATCATGGACCTCTTGGCGAAGACCGGCCCGGCCCCTCTCGACCGAGTTCGCGCCGTCACGCTCTACGTGCGCGATCGCGTGCGCTATCTCGCGCGCGAGGTCGGAATCGGCGGCTACCGTCCGCGCCCGGCGTCGCAGGTGTTCTCCGAGCTCTACGGCGATTGCAAGGACAAGGGAACGCTGCTGCGTGCCGGGCTGCAAGTGGCCGGGTTCAATGCGTATCCCGTGCTGGTTCACGCCTCGAATCCGTACACCGTGGCGCCCGACGTCGCGGTCCCGGGCTCGTTCAATCACTTCGTCATCGGCGTCGTCTGGCCGAAGGATGCGCCGTTTCCCGACGAAGCGGCCGGAGCCTGGGTCGACGCGGGAGACGCCGGGACTCTTCTCATCGTCGATCCGACCGACGAGCGCGCGTGGCCCGGGACGCTCCCAGACAACCTGGCGGGTAAGACGGCCCTCGTCGTGGTTGGCTCGCGCGGCGTGCTCCTCACGCTCCCGGAGTCGCAGCCCGCGTGGCACCGCATCGCGCGGACCGCGACGGTCGCGATTGCCGCCGACGGCTCGGTGACGGCCCGGCACGTGACCCGCATGTACGGGGGCCCGGCCGAGCAGGCGCGCCGCGCGACCGCGGTGTCGTTCAAGGACCGTCGCGAATCCGTCGAAAACGAGCTTCGGAGGGTCTGGGCCGGCGTCGAGATCAAAGACTACACGGTGACGCCCGAGGACGCGGACGGGGCGTTCGTCGAGACCGTGTCTCTCGCGATTCCCGCGGGCGCGTCCGCGCTGCAAGCTCACGTGTACTGGATGTTCGCCGGCGCGACGGGCGACATGGCCCGCATCCCCTTGGGCAAGCGCACGTCCGCGGTGGTGTACCCCTATCCGCTCACGCTACGCTACGAGACGGCGGTCACGGGGGCCTCGAAGTCGTCCGAGCCTCCGAGCGCGCAGAAGATCGCGGGAGCGGGGTGGTCGGTCCAGTCCACGTTCCAGAAGGACGGCGACGCCATCCGAGGTGTCTGGACCGCCGAGCTGTCCACCGTGCGGTTCGAGCCGGCCGCGTTCGCCGACCTCAAGCAGTTCTGGTCCGCGGCCTCGAAAGCGGCCGCGCCCGGGCTCAGGCTGTCGGACTGAAGCCGACTTCGCTTCGATGACGAAGCGCCGGAGCCGTTCTTCGTTCCGGACGAGCTGCGGCGGATGTGAGCAGGCTCGCCGCCTCGCCTCCTACGGTTGCCTACAGGCAACCCCGAACACTTGCCACAGGGACGCGCAACGCCGTACTCTTCCTTCATGCCGCTTCCGATCCGTCATCGCGAAATGACCGTCGAAGACCTCTACGTGATGCCTGACGACGGCTACAAACACGAACTTCAAGCGGGGATATTGGTTTCGGAGCCGCTTCCTGGCTACCGCCACGGACGCATCTTGGCGATGGTCGCGGAGCGATTGTCCGCCCACGTCAGGCAACGCCGGCTCGGTGTCGTACTCGCCGGTGACTCAGGATTCATTCTGGCGCATTCACCGGATACGGTGCGTGGCCCCGATGTGGCGTTCGTCTCGAGAGAACGCCACGAACGAAGCGGCGACACCGTCCGCGCTTTCGCGGGAGCGCCCGATCTGGCCGTCGAAGTCCTGTCGCCGAGCAATACGCCCGCGGCCATGCACGCCAAGGTCGCCGACTATCTCGCCGCCGGCACTCGGCGGGTGTGGGTCGTCGACCCGGAAACGCAAACCGTGTCGGTCTACGCGTCGCTTCTGTCGCCGCTCGTGCGTGGGGAAGACGACCTGCTCGACGGGGAGGAGGTCATCCCCGGATTCACGGTGGGAGTCGGCGAGATCTTCGACGTCTGAGGGGACTGCGAACTTGGAAATCCGGGGCGACTCAAGGCGTGCTCAATCCGGAGTCTTGAGTTCCGCCCAATCGAGCGCGTATCCCATGGCTCGCTTCACCTCGCGATGTCGTGACGCGGCGAGGAGTCCGAGACGATCACCGATGAGGCCTCGCTCGATCGGGCGCACGGTATCGAGATTTGCGACGCAGGCGCGAGGAAGGCCCTCGCGTTTCCCTAAGGCGATCTCCTGCGGAATTCCGCGCACGCGAGTCGTGACCTCCACAACGAGCACCTTTTGCAGGTACTCGTAGGCGGGAGTGCGGGAGAGCAGAAGCACCGGTCTGCGGCCCGCCGGCCGGGGGAGATTCGCCCAACGCAACTCGAACTGTCTCATTGTTTTTTCGCCCGGCGTTTTGGCTCCGCAATCGTCCAGGGTTCCCACGGCGGTTCGGGCCAGGCCCCATCCGCCGCGTCTGGGTCGCGGAGATACGCTGCTCGGGTTTCCCGCTCTTCCAGTTCCCACAGGGCACGACGGATGGCCCCGCGGATGAACTCCGAGCGGCGGCGCGAGCGCGCGGGTGCGGCGCGTTCGAGGCGCGCGGCGGTCTCAGGGTCGAGTTCAACGAGGATCTGCTTGACCATAGATTAGAGTATATGTTCTTCCAGTGGCTCACGGCAACGAGGACCTGCAACTTCTGCCCGAGCTGCGAGGCGAAGCGCTCGGCGCTGTTCGCGGAGCACGACGTCACACCAGATCTCGTGGTCTCGATCCGGACGTTTGGCTCGTACGCCGCCAACTTCCACCCCCATGGGCATGCCCTCGTCACCGACGGCGCCTATACAGAGGAGGGAGAGTTTCCGCAGCTTCCGCGCTTTCGACGCGAGCCTCGTCGAGGAGGTCTTCCGCCGCCGCGCTACTGAAAGTCGCTGATCAGGACGACGTCCTTGCTCGACGTGCCGTAGACGAAATAGACGCTCTTCGAGTCGGGGGCGAAGCAGGGTGCGGTGATGGCGCCGCTTCGGAATTCCGCCAGGAATTTCGGTTCGCCCTTCCCAGGCTGAACCGACCACAGCGCGACCCTCTGTCCGATCCGGCGTACCACGGCGATCCGTTCGCCGTCCGGCGACGGCGCGAATTGCGTGGTGACTCCTTCCGTGAAGCGCGTCAGCTCAGTCGGCTCCCCGCCGGCAATCGCCTGTCGCATCAGGTTCCATCCCTTGTTCCGGTCGATGTAGGTTACGGACTTGCTGTCGTGCGACCAGTTCGAGTTCGCGGCCCCAGGGGGAAGAATGAACTTCGCTACGGGCTCGCCGCCGCCCGATGGGATCACGACGGACCGCGCATGAAGTCGGCCGTCGATCGTGGTGAAGGCCAGATACCGAATCAGTTTTCCGTCGGGTGAGATCCCAGGTCGTTCGCTCGCGTAGTCGGGTATCAGTCGCTTCGCTTCGCCACCCGCCACCGGGTTCAGGGACCAGACGGACGCAGCATCGTCCACCTTCGCAAAGAGCAGGATTCCACCTTCGGGGGAAATGTCTTGGAGGAACTCTCCCTTGCCGTCGGTGAGCTGCCGGAGGCCTCCGCCGTCGGGATCCACCCGCCAGACGTGAGGGACGAATTCCTTCTCCGAAACCTGTGTGAACACGATGCCGGCCTTCTCGGAATAGCGGGGTCCGAAGCTCAGGAGGCCTTGCGCGACGAGCTGCCGTCGGTCGGAGCCGCCGGCCGTTGTCCTGTAGAGGTAGGCCTTTTCTCCCTCCGAGGCCGAGAAAACGACGTCGCCGCCGGGCAGAGGCGCAGGGTCCGCCGCGGACCCCGCCGATCCGGTCGCGAACGTGATTGGGTGGGCTTCCTGGCCGGCATCCGCCGGGGAGACCCAAACATTGGTCACGTCGGTCTTGCGCATCGCGGCGATCGATCGGCCGGCCGACGCGAGGGACAACCCGCCATATCCGTTCAGGTCGTTGGTCAATCGGCGGAGCCCTCCATCCGGGTACGACACACGATAGATCTGGGACGCCGGCCCTGGGCCGCGGAAGGCCGAGACGATCAGCGACTTTCCATCGGGAAGCCACGCCGGGCTGTCCGCAAAAGTGAACGGCTCGGATCCCAGCGTCTCTCGGCTGCCGCTTTCGACGTCGATAACCGAGATTCGTGTCCGGAAACCCCCGGCGACGGTCTGAACCGCGACGGCCACCAGCTTTCCGTCCGGGGACCAGGCGGGCGCGGACACGAAGTTTTCGGGCAAGGCTATACGAATCAACTCCCGGTCCTTCCCGGTTTGCAGATCCCCGACGACGAGCGTGTCGGACTTGACGTCCGGCTTGCCGCGGCGGAAGCAGAGGCGGGAGCCGTCGGGAGAAACGCCGGCTGCGGTGTCCACGTCGAAGAAGACCTTGCGCGGAGTTCCGCCCAAAGACGGCACCTGAAAGAGCGCGCTGTAGCTCGCTGACACGGGATCTTGGTTCAGGTAGTAGAGGTAATCGCCGTCGGGGGAAAAACTGACCCCTCGGATCGCGAATTCCTGCGGGGGTAGGATCCTCACGTCCCCACCCGTCCTCACCTGGCGCACGTTCAAGCTCGTCTTCCCCGCCTCGGACGTCACGTAGGCGAGGTATCGCCCGTCACTTGAAAGCACAAATTCCTCGATGTCGTCCCGGCTCATCAGGACGCGCATCTTCATGTCCGGAGCCGCCGGGCCAGAGCCTGGGCCGGTAGACGCCCGGTGGCCCAGCAGGAAGTACCCCCCGGCGACGACCCCGGCAATACACAAACCCGCCGCAACGATCCCGCCGATGAGCCACGAGCGCCGCCCCGCGGGGCGGGGGACGGCTAAGACGGCGCCGGCGCCACTTCCCGAACTTGCCGAATTCGACAGCGAGTTGTAGCCGTCGGCGATCTCCCGCAGCTCGATGGCCAGGTCCTTCATCGACTGAAGGCGCTGGTCGGGGCTCTTCGCGAGGCAACGGCGCACCAGCCGCCGCAGGTCGGCGGGAGCCGTCGGGTTCAACTCCTGCGTCTCGACCGGGGCGTCGTGGAGGATCTTGTGCATCATGTCGACGGCACTGTCCGCCTCGAACGCGCGCCGCCGCGTCACGGCTTCATAAAGAATGCAGCCGAACGAAAAGATGTCGGAACGGTGGTCGACCGACTTTCCTTGTACCTGTTCCGGCGACATGTAACCGACGGTTCCCATCACCGTTCCCGCGCCGGTGTGCTCGCCGGTGCGCGTAGGAGCGACGCTCGCGGACTCGTCCGCCATCCGGGCTTCCGTCAGCTTGGCGAGTCCGAAATCCAGCACCTTCGCGAAGCCGTCCCTCGAGACCATGATGTTGTTCGGTTTGAGGTCGCGGTGAACGATCCCGGCCGCGTGCGCCTTGGCGATGCCTTCCGCCGCCTGGGCCAGGTAGCCCAAGAGGCGCCGCAGATCTTCCTTGTCGACGTGGATCACTTCGGCCAGCGTGTGCCCGTCGATCCGCTCCATCGCGATAAAGTGGATCGAGTCCTTCGATTCGCCGTCGCGCGTGATCGGGCCCGAGCCGATCTCGTGGATCGTGACGATGCTCGGGTGGTTGAGCGACGACGCCGACTTGGCTTCGATCACGAAGCGCCTGAGCCGTTCTTCGTTCCTGACGAGTTGCGGCGGAAGGATCTTGAGCGCGACGCGCCGCTCGAGGGTCAGGTCCTGAGCGAGGTAGACCTCGCCCATGCCTCCGGATCCCAGCGCGCCGACGATTCTGTAGTGGGAAATCCCGTCGCCCGGTTCGAGGGTATGTTCCATGGCGGCGGATGTTAACAGGCTAGCCGCTTCGCCAGGACCGGAAGACGTGATCCATTCGAGGGGCGCGTGCGGGCACCTCGAACAGCGTCACCGACGGGGCAGGTGGCCCGCGGTAGCGATTCATCGGGGACAAGAGTGTCGAGGAGATGGCCTCGAACGGAGGATGGGCGTCCTCGCGGCTCGATTATGCGGTCGCGTGCTCCGGGTAGATGGGCACACCCTCGCGGGCGATCTTCTCGATGAGTCGAGGGTTGTGCACGCGTTCGGTGCGGACAACATCGAATTCGTAAATGATGGGGGCTTCATCGAGCGCGTCGGTGAGTTCCATCCATTGTTCGGCGGTGGCGTCCGGGGCCGAAATGGCGAGATCGATGTCCGAGGCGCGGCGGGCGTGGCCGGTGGCGCGAGAGCCGAAGAGGCGGACCTCGCGTACGCACGGGAAGCGGCGAAAGGTGCGGCGGAGCGCGGCCAGATCCTGATCGCGAAGGGCGAGCGCGTTCATGCTTTCAATCCCATTCCAGAGTTTGGATTGTTTGCGCCATGCTGCCGAGTAAGCGGGCGTAGTCGCCGACGATGTGACCGTAGATACGGTTTGCCAGTGCTTCGTCGTAAGCGTGCGAGGTCAGGTTGCGATCATCGAGCATCGCGAGCCAGTGATCGGCCGCCTCGGGCGTAGGGATGAGATTCTCGACGAAGGCTTTTTTCAGGGTCGGGCGGGGGCCACCGCATTCATGGCCCTGTCGTTCGAGGTAGAGTTTGAGGGTTTTCCAAACGACCTCGAAGCTGAACTCGAATCGCTGGATGGTGGCGTCGCGAATGAGGTCGCTTCCCGGCTGGGCAACAGCCTCGGCGAGGCGGGCTGCGCTCTCGCGCACATCGCGCTGGCGTTCGATGAAACGTTCTTTGCTCATGGAAGGTAGTTTAACTGGTTTGAGACGACGGGCGTTCGATGGCCGGTAGTTTCTGGTATCTTTTGTCCGACGCGAACGCACGCACCGGGAGCGCGGAGCGCCCCACAATCGAGAGTTCTAGGAGGAACGATGACGACGAAAACGAAGCTCGCATTGCTCGCCGTGGCACTGATGCCCGCCTTTCAGATGGCCTTTGCGCAGGGCTCCCAGCCTTCGGGGCCGCCGAAGGAGATGGCGCAAATCAAGAGTTACGAAGGAGCCTGGGTCTGCCACGGCAGCGTCCCCGAAGGACCGTTGGGACCGGCGCACAAGTCCACGACGAGCGTGAAGATCCACAGCGACCTGGACGGCATGTGGCTTTCGGGGCGCATAGAGGAGGCGGCGTCCAAAGGGAATCCCCATCCTTTCAAGGGCATGATGCACATGGGCTACGAGGCGGGCGCCAAGACGTTCCAGATGATCTTCGTCGACAACACCGGAGGTTCGGCCACGCAGACCTCGCCCGGCTGGGAAGGCGACACGATGGTCTGGCTCGGCGACGGATCGATGGGCGGGAAGAAGATCTCGGCCCGTGACACGTTCACGAAGAAGGGGGCCGAGCTCCAGCATCTCGGCGAGCTTCAGATGGACGGCAAGTGGATCGTCGTTCAGGACGAGGTTTGCAAGCGCGAGGTCTCCAAGAAGAAGTGAAGGGCCGAGCCTAGTTGGCCTTCTCGATATGAACGAGGTAGGCCTCGACCATCAGCAGGTTCCGTTCTCCCGAGCGGCGAATGACGCTCAGCAACCGATCCATCTTCGAGACCTCCTCCAGCTGTTCATCGATGAACGACTGCAAGAAGCCCTGGGCCAAGTAGTCGTTCTGCGACACCGCGAGGTCCATCAATCGTCGGATCTGGCCGGTGACTTCTTGCTCCCAGCTCAAAGCCGCCTGTGCCGCGGCTTCGGCCGAAGCAAAGCTGGCGGCCGGTTGGGGGATGGCTGGAATCTTGAGCTCGCCCTGCGTGTCGAGCAGGTAGCGCACGAACTTCATGGCGTGTTGATTCTCTTCTTGCGCCTGTTCGAAGAAGAGCTTGGCCAACAGTTGAAGTTTTTGGCTGTCGAAGTACGCGGCGATGCTCACGTACTGGAGACCGGCGCCAAACTCGTGGCCGATCTGTTGGTTGATGGCGGCGGCCAATTCCGGACTGATCAACATGCGGCGTCTCCTTCGTACTGTGGATGGGGGGGGGCATGATACGGGCACTCGGCGCTTCCGAAAAGGCTAAGTGCCTTCCGACGTGAAGTTTCAGCCGAGCTTGCTCTTGATCACCGCCAGCAGTTGCTGCTTCATCACGGGCTTCTGAAAGACCGCGGCGAACCCCAGCGAGGCGTAGTCGACCGTCGCGCTGAGGTTGTCGCCGACCGAGCTCAGCAGGAAAACCGGCGCCGTATTTCCGAGAAGGGTCACGTCCTTGACGAAATTCGTGCCGGCGTCGACCTCTTCCATCATCAGGTCCCTCTGGCTCCCGGTTCGGGTAGATCATGATAGGCAAGCGCCGCACCCCATCTATACTTGATGGCTCCATGACCCTTCCTGTCGGCACCCGACTCGGTTCCTACGAAATCGTCGCCCCGTTGGGCGCCGGTGGCATGGGCGAGGTCTACCGCGCGCGGGACCCGAAGTTGAACCGCGAGGTCGCCATCAAGGTTTTGCCGGCCTCGGTCGCGGCGGACGTCGAGCGCCTCTCGCGGTTCGAGCGGGAAGCGCAGCTGCTCGCCTCGCTCAACCATCCGAACATCGCCGCGATCTACGGCTTGGACGACGAACGGGACGTCCTGTTTCTCGTTCTCGAGCTCGTCGAAGGGGAAGATCTCGCGGATCGGTTGAAGCGCGGCCCGATCCCGCTCGACGAGACGTTCGAGATCGCGAAACAAATCGCCCTCGCCCTCGAGGAAGCGCACGAGAAGGGGATCGTCCACCGCGATCTCAAGCCCGCGAACGTCAAGCTGACGCCGGACGGCAAGGTCAAGGTTCTGGATTTCGGCTTGGCGAAGGCTTTCGCGACGGACGCGTCGGGTGGCGCCCCGCTCGATTCGGGAAACTCGCCGACGATGACGCACGCCGCGACGATGGCGGGGATGATCCTCGGCACCGCGGCGTACATGAGCCCCGAGCAGGCCCGCGCGAAGAGCGTCGACAAGCGGGCCGACATCTGGGCGTTTGGCGTCGTGCTCTACGAAATGCTGAAAGGCGAGCAGCTCTTTCACGGCGAGACCGTCACCGACACGCTGGCGGCCGTGTTGACGCGCGAGTTCGATCAAAAGACGCTTCCCGCGGCGACTCCGGCGGCCTTGCGTCGCTTGCTGCGTTCCTGCCTCGAGCGCAATCCGAAAAACCGCCTGCACGACATCGCCGACGCGCGGATCGTGATCGACGAGCTCCTGTCGGGGCGTCCGGACATGGTCGAAGCCCCGCCGTCAGGCGACGTGCCGAGGCAAGCGCCGAGCGCGGGGTGGCCCGTTAGGTTGTCTTTTCTGGCGGCCGGCTTGGTGTTCGGAGGGGTCGCGGCTTTTGTCCTCGGCCGCACGCTGCTCGCCCCTCAGGCCGTGCGCCTCCCCACCGTGCGCTCTCTGACGTATTCGGGGAAGAGCGGCAGGGCGAGCATCTCGGCCGACGGAAAAAACGTCGCGTTTGTCTCCGACCGTGACGGCAAGCGCCGCATCTGGCTCAAGCAAGTAGCGAGCGGAGCGGAGGTGGCGCTGACGGGAGGACTCGACGACGAGCCGAGCATTTCCCCGGATGCGAGCACGGTGATCTTCGCCAGGACCACGGAGCAGGCGCTCGACCTTTATCGGGTCCCGTTGGTCGGCGGAGAGCCAAGGCGGCTCGCGCGAAACGTCGGCCCCGCGGACTGGTCGCCCGACGGCAAGAGGATCGTTTTCGCGCGCGATCTCGGTCCGCGCTCGCAAGTCATCATCATCCCGGCCGACGGCGGAGAAGAGAAAATCCTCATCGAGTGCAACGGTTTCCTCCGCGGGATCGCGTGGTCGCCCAACGGAAAGCGGATCGCCATCGAGGAAACCGCGCGCGTCAACACGATCGGCCATCGCGTCTTGGCGACGGTCGATCTCGCCACGGGCGCCTACCGCGAGGTGTACAAGTTCCCAGCCGGGAGCGTCGGAACCGACGCGCGATGGGACGGCGATGACGCGCTGATTTTTGGCTGGTCGCCGTCACAAGCGGGGCATGGCGAGGTGGTGCTGCAGCGCCTGACGGTTGGTGCCACGGTGCCGCGACCGGTTTTCTCTTTCGCCTCGTTGCCGGTGCGGATCGAGCTCGCGGGGCCGGGAGCGTTGGTCTTCGATGGCGGCGGCAACCACCAGAACTTGTTCGACGTCGGGCCGAACCACTTGCTGTCGCGTTCGCTGACCGGTGGTCCGACGGTCGATCGCCAGCCGGCGTTTTCTTCCGACGGGCGGCGGGTCGTCTTCAGCTCCGACCGTTCGGGGAGCCTCGACCTCTGGTCGCTCGATGTGGCGACGGGCGCCGTTTCCCGCCTCACGTTCGACGCGGCCGACGACTGGGATCCGCACTGGAGCCCGGACGGCAAACACCTCCTCTGGAGCTCGAACCGGAGCGGACACTTCGAGATCTGGATGGCGGAGGCGGACGGGACGGGCGCGCGTCAGGTCACCCGGGACGGCGTCGACGCCGAGAACCCGATGATGTCCCAAGACGGGTCGTGGATCGTTTACTCGTCAGGAAACCCCGCGTCCGTCGGCATCTGGAAGATCCACCCCGATGGGAGCGGTGCGACCCACCTGCTCGCCGGAAACGTCCTCCTCCCGGAGCTGTCTCCGAAGTCGGGCTGGATCGCCGCGGTCGATAGCAGCCGTGTCGACGCCAGGCGCGTCGTGGTCATCCGCCTCGAGGACGGGGCGAAGGTTGCCGAGGCTGTCGTGCGAGGTCTGAGGGGGAACATCGGTCGCAGCCGCTGGATGCCCGACGGTCACACCCTCGTGTACTGGAGCGAAAACGAGGCGCGCGAGTTGGTGCTTTACGGGCAACCGATCGTGCCCGGCCGGGACACCGGAAGCCAGCGCGAGCTGGTCGCCGCCGGCGACGCGTTGCGCGCGATCGAGTCGTTCGGGGTGTCTCCCGTCGACGGCCGCATCGTCGTTTCCGCCGGCTGGGGCGAGCGCGACGTCATGATGGCCGAGGGGATTTCCGGTATCGGCGCGTCGTTGCGCAAGCGGGAGCCCTGATGCCGACGGCACGGTGCCTGTTTTTCATCGCGGCGATGGCGATCACGACGGCGACGGCCGCCTCGGCGCCGCCGCCCCCCGCGACCTACGCGCTGATGATCAACGGCGGCGGAGCGCCCCGGACGAACTATCTGAGCCACCTGCATCACTTGCAGGACATGGCGGCCGAGCTGGCGAGCCGTGGGATTCCCCCCGAGCGGATCGACATTTTTTCCGCCGACGGCGAGAACGAAAAAGACGACCTCGCCACCCGGGAGCCGGAAACGCCGGACCGATGGCTGATCGAAGCGACGTCCACGGGATCTTTGCTGACCTCCCCGGATCTCACGAACACCGTGTGGGAAGGGGTCAAGCTCAAGCCCGCGCGCATCAAGGATTTGCGGCAGTGGTTCGCGCGAATGAGCAAGAAGCTGCGCCCGGGGGACACGCTGTTCGTTTTCGTGACCGATCACGGCAACAAGGACGCCGACGACCCCGAGAATGGTTTCATCAGCCTGTGGAACGAGTCGCTCACGTTACTCGAGTTCCGAGCGCTGCTCGCGCACCTGAAACCCGGCGTGCGCGTCGTGAACGTGATGAGCCAGTGCTATTCGGGGGCGTTTGCCGACGCGATGGTCCCGCTCGACGCGCAGCTCCCGAGCGGGGATGTGTGCGGGTTCTATTCGACCCCGCGCGATCGGCCTGCGTACGGGTGCTACCCGGAAGGGCGCGATCGCGACAAGATCGGGCATGCGTTCCGGTTCATCGAGGCGATGAGCCGCCACGGAGCGATCGGTGACGCGCACACGGCGGCGCTGTTGCTCGACAACAGCCCGGACGTGCCGCTGCGCACCTCGGATCTGTTCCTCGAACGGCTCCTCGTCCAAAAGGCCGAAGCGAGCGGAACGTCGTTCGACGCGCTCGTCGACGAGAATCTCGCTCTCGCCTGGAAGAACCGCGCGCGGTGGGAGCCGCAGATCCGGATCATGGACCGCATCGGAGAGGTGTACGGATTCCCGAGCCCGCGCACCCTGGTCGAGCTGAAACCTCGCGTCGAAGCGCTCGAAGCGCTTTCGAAAGAGCTTTCGACCTACGAAGACCGCTGGAAGCTCTCCCTCGACGACCTCCGGAAAGACAACCTGGAGAAGTTCTTCGAGCACGAGCCGGCGTGGAAGACCCGCCTCGAGCCGCGTGCGGTCGGTGCGTTGGATCACGACGCGAAAAAAGCGTTGCTGGCGGAGCTCCTCGCGGCGGTGCGCGCATTCACCGCCGGGCGCCCGGAAGTCCAGGCTCGCCTCGACGGTCTGCGCTCGACCTACGACGATGCCAAAAACGCCCTGTACGTCGTGGACGTCCGCCTCGCGTCCCTCCTCCGCATGGGGGCGCTGCTCGTGAGCGTCGCCGGGTCGTACTACGTCGAAAACCAGGTGCAAGCGGACGCGCAGCCCGGCGAAGAAGGTCCGGACGATTGGCGGCGCGCGCTCGACGGCCTCACGCGGTGCGAAGGGGCCGTCCTCGGGTCGTTCGACGCGGCTCACGAAACGGCCGTGTTGCGGGAGGCCCCCGAGCCGTTGCCGCCGCTGACGGCGGATCTCGCAGCGGTGCGGCGCGCGCTTCCGTCGTGGCTGGGCATCGGCTTCCGTCCCTTGACCGATGCCCAGCGAGTGCGCTTCGACGTCGAGCGGGGGTCGGTCTTCATCCAGCAGGTGTTTCCGGACGGGCCGGCTCTCGCCGCGGGTCTCGAGGTCGGGGACATCGTGCTCGGCCCTCCGGGTCTGCATTTCGCCGAGCCCACGCAAATTCGCGAATGGACGATGAGCTCCCCTCGAGGCGTGCCGCTCGCGCTCGACATCGTGAGGGACGGAAAGCCCGCGTCGGTCGACGTGACGCTCGTTCCCTATCCGACCGAGTTCCCGGCCATTCCTCCGCCGCCGCAGCCGGGAGACCAGGCGCCGAAGCTCGGTTCGTTGCGTCTCGTGCGTCCCGACAACGCGGCGCCGACCGATCTCGACGGCGTCCGGCACATGCTCTTTTTCTGGGCCACCTGGTGCGCGCCGTGCAAGGCGTCGATTCCGCAGCTTCTGGCGTGGAGCGTCAAGACCGGTGTCCCCGTGCTCGCCATCAGCGACGAAGACGAGGACACCATCAAGAAATTCCTGACGACGTGGACGGAGGCTTTCCCCGGGTTCGTGGCGAGCGACGAGCTCCGGCAGGCCTACATGAGCTTCGCCGTCAGCGGAACGCCCACGTTCGTGCTCATCGACGCGACCGGGAAGATCACATGGCGGCACACGGGCTTTTCGGTCAAGGACGGGTTGGTCATCCCGTGAGAAACGGGACGGCGGGCTCTACTTCAGCCCCGTCACCCTGAAGAGATCCGACTGCGCGACCGAGTACGTCCAGACGTAAGCCGATCCGTCCGGCGTGCTCGCGAACCACTGTCCCAAGGTCGAGCCGGGCACGCGATCGAGCTGGTGGGCGAGCGTCCTGCGCCCTCCCGCATCGAGCAGGAACATCTGGAAGTCTCCGGAGTCCTGTCTGCGCCCGACGTAGAAACCGGGGGACTCCGAAGCCCAGGCGATGATGCGATCGGCCGGCTCGATTCCGGGAATGGGACGAGGCGCTCCGCCGTCGGCCGAGTAGATCTTCCCGCCGAACGCGACAAGCGTCCCGTCCGGCGACGGAAGCCCGTCCACTCCTTCCGGCGTGATTGCTTTCGGAGTGCCTCCCGACAGAGACTGGAGATAGACCCGCGGCGGACGGCCCGGCTCGAAACCGTTGAAGACGACATGCGTGCCGTCTTCCGTGAACCAGGCGAAATCATGCGCAAGCGCGTCGCCCGTCACCGGTTTCGCCTCGCCGGCGCCCGTCGGCAGCAGCATGAGCTGCGCCGGCGCGGGGTTGAGCCGCACCGCCAGCACCCACTTGCCGTCTCGCGAGATATCCGTCGCCTCGCCCGACCCGAGCCGGACCGCGGGCGAGCCGTCCATGTTTCGCAGATAGACCGAGTATTCGGGCCCGCCGCCGTCCCCCTGTTCGGTGAATACCAGCGTCTTGCCGTCCCCGGAGATCACGGGGACATCCGACCAGTCGAACCAGGAGAGATCGCGGTCTTTCGTGTCCCCGCGCATGCGGCCCGTCAGTCCGATCCGCGAGTTCTCGTCCCACAAGAGCACGCTGCCGTCGGCCGCGACGTCGCCTAAATGCAAGCTCCCGGAGGTGCGCGCCACCGTGCGCAGCGCGCCCGAGGGGGTGACGGCATGCAAAGCGCGAGCACTTCCCTTGTCGGCTCCGGTGAACCAGATCTCACGACCGTCATGCGCCCAGGCGAGCCCCTGAGTGGACGAGTATTCGCCCGAGAGCGCGCGCTTCTTCCCGGAGCGATCGACGACGGCGACCGATCCGCGATCGTCGCCAAGGATCGGATGATCGAGAAACGCGGCCAGCGCCCCGTCGGGCGAGACGCGGACGTCGCTGATGTAGCCCCCCGATTCGTACACCGACTTCCCCACCGGGAATTCGAGGCGATAGCGGCCGTCGACGTAGCGCGCCGCGGCGAACCCCGAGCCGTCGGGCAGCCAGTCGGCGTCTTGGACGTCCTCGAGCACCGCCCGCGCGGCGCCGCCGGAGAGCGAAGCGCGCGCCAGCGTGCCGATGCGCGCGTACGCGCGCACGGTCCGCCGGTTCATGATGAGAGCCAGTTCACCCGACGACGCGATCGACGCCACGTCCGACAGGGGAAAGGCCAGCGCCAGCGAATCCGGGCTCTCGGGGCGCGTCGAATACAGGCGGCGTGGTTCGCCTTCCCAGGCCGCGGAGTAGACGATCGTCTTGCCGTCTCCGGCATAACGGGCGGAGGAGATGTTGCCCCGCCGGAAGGTCAGACGGTGGTAGATCGGCGCCTCGGTTGCCTTGGGGCCGGCGAGCCGATGCCCGGCGAAAAACGCGACAGCCGCAATCGCGACGGCGCCTGCGACCACGAGCCACGGTGCCGCACGTCGCTTCGCGGGCGGAAGAGCCAGGGCCGCCATCGACGCCGCGCTTCCGCTCGACGTCGACGATCCCGAAACCGACTCCAAGGCGAGGCCGAGGTCGTGGGCGGAGTAGAACCTCTCGTCCGAGTTCTTTTCAAGGCAGCGCCTGACGATGCGATCGAGCCCGGCCGGAACGTTCGCACCGGACGCGGCGAACTCCGCGGGATCCTCTTTGAGGATCGCGTTCATCGTCTCGACGTGCGAGTCGCCGCGGAACGGCCGCAGCCCGGCGAGCATCTCGTACAGCACGACGCCGAAAGAGAAGATGTCGGTGCGATGGTCGACCGGCAGTCCGCGCACCTGCTCCGGCGACATGTACCCGACGGTGCCCATCACGGTGCCTGGCGAGGTCCCGGGACCGATCTGGGTCGCGGTGCCCTCGCCGGTGGATGCGGGCGAGGCCTTGGCCAGCCCGAAGTCGAGGATCTTCACCCGGCCGTCGGGGGTGACGAAGATGTTGTCCGGCTTCAAGTCGCGATGGACGATCCCCTTCTGATGCGCGGCCGCAATCCCGTGGACGATCTGCAGCGCGTACTCGACGGCCTTGCGCGCCGGGAGCGCCGATCCCGAAAGTTTCGCGCTCAGCGCCTCGCCTTCGAGCAACTCGGTGACCGCGTAGGCCACGCCCGAGGCGACCCCGAAGTCGTAGATCGCGAGGATGTTCGGATGCGAAAGAGCGGCGACCGCCTGCGCTTCCCGCTCGAAGCGCCCGAGCGCCGCCGGGTCGAGCGCCAGCTGCTCCGGCAAGACCTTGATCGCGACGTCGCGGTTGAGCTTGGTGTCCTTGGCTCGGTAAACCTCGCCCATGCCGCCGGCGCCGATTGGCGCGACGATCTCGTAGGGCCCGAGCCGCGTTCCAGGTGTTAAGGGCATGGAGCGCGGAATCATATACGAGGACGAGCGCCCATCGGCGCCCGGTATACAATCGGGTCATGGGTTCCCGAGGCCTCATCAGGAGTCGAAAGGCATGCCCGAGATCTCCAGGTTCTTTGGGATCATCATCCGCATGTTTGCTGAACCGGCAGCCCAGCATCGCCGCCCACACTTTCACGCGTACTACCAGCAGACCGCTGCCGTTTTTGCCTTCGATACCATCGAAGTGCTTGGCGGAGAACTCCCTCAGCGCCAGCGACGCCTCGTCGAAGCCTGGGCGGAGATTCACCGCGCCGAACTGCAGGAAGACTGGCAGCGACTTCAAGCTGGACAGCCCCCTTTCAAGATCCAACCGCTTCATTAATGTGGTGTTTGCGCGATGACGCATGCGATCCATCGGGTGACGGCCTTCGAGATCGTTGGGCCACACACGCTTGCGGTTACGTTTGCGGACGGCCTAACGCGAACCATCGACTTCCTTCCGGTTCTCATGGGTGAACTCTATGGCCCGCTGCGGGAACCAGGCTTCTTCAGCAAGGTAGCGCTCGATCCCGAGGTCCACACGATCGTTTGGCCAAACGGCGCCGATTTCGATCCCACCACGCTTCACGATTGGCCGGACGTTGCCGATGACTTTGCTGCCCTCGCCAAACGCTGGGCCGAGACGAGATCGAGCGAGGCCGGCTGAAGAGAGGAAAGTTGAGCGCAGCGCGCGCTGATCGTCAGGCCGCCGATGGGTCTTGAACGACCCACCCCGGAAAAACCAACACGGCTGGCGGAAGCGGCACGTGGCAAATCTCGAAAGAAGGCGGGCTGCACCCGCATTGGCGCTCCGACGGCCGCGAGCTCTTCTTTTTCTCCCGACCCGACACGGTGATGGTGGTCGACGTCGAGCCCGGGCCGGTCCCGCGCTTTTCGGCGCCGCGCGAGCTGTTCCGCCATCCGATGGAAAACTTCGACGTCACCCCCGACGGCCAGCGCATCGTCGCGCTGCACCCCGCCGACAGCGATCTCGCCAAGCCCCTGATCGTGCTTTCCAACTGGCGGCAACGGATGGCCGCGCGGTGATGGGCATCAGCCTGCCCGACGACCGCCTGCGCCTGGCCGCTGAAGGCGGGCGTTCGACCAGGGGAGCCGGGAGATTGGGGCTGAAGCCGGGGGCTGGTGCTCGCCTCCCGATGGGCCCGCTCACGGACTAGCGAACAGCCGACACGAATATTAGCGTTCAGCCGCAAAGCACACTTGAATTCAGCCGCCAGGCAGACCTAATATTCGCCATGCTCCGAGCCGTCACACCCTACCCCAGGTACCTCGCGCCCCGCCTCCGCGAGGCGCTCCGCGACACGCCGGCCGTGCTCATCCACGGCCCGAGGCAAAGCGGCAAGACGACGCTCGCACGTGCGGTCGGCGAGCCCCGCGGTTACCGGTACGTGTCGTTCGACGATGAGGCTTTTCGGGCCGCGGCCAGGAGTGACCCGGTCGGCTTCGTGAACAGGCTCCCGGCGAAGACCATTCTCGACGAGGTGCAGCGGGTCCCGGAGATATTCACGTCGCTCAAGGCCGCCATCGACCAGCGCAGAACCCCGGGACGATTCATCCTCACCGGCTCCGCCAACGTCCTGTTCGTTCCCAATCTCGCCGATTCGCTTGCCGGGCGGATCGGTATTCTGCGCCTCCATCCGCTCGCGCAATGCGAGCTCGAGGCCAGGCGGCCGCGCTTCATCGACACGCTGTTTCGCGGTGGATTCAAGACCGGGATCGCCGACCGTCTCGGCCGCGGCCTCGCGGAACGCATCGTCGCCGGCGGGTATCCCGCCGCCTTGGCGCGTCGAGCCGCCGCGCGGCGTCGTGCCTGGTATCGCGATTACGTCGAGACGCAGATTCAGCGCGACGTGCGCGACCTGACCCGCATCCACTCGCTCGACGCGCTGCCGAAGCTGCTCGCGCTGGCGGCGACGCAGACCGCGCGCCTCATCAACGTCGCGGATCTCGCGGCGCCTTTCGAGTTGACACGCCAGACGATCCACGATTACGTGACGCTGCTCGAACACGTGTTCCTGCTCGAACGGTTGCCGTCGTGGCACACGAACCGGCTGAGCCGGCTGGTCAAGAGGCCCAAGCTCCACGTAGGCGACACGGGGGTCGCCTGTTCGCTGCTCGGGATCGATGCCGGTGGACTCGATGCCGACCGGCAGTTGCTGGGCTCGATGCTCGAGACCTTCGTGCTGCAGGAACTGCGGCGCCAGGCGAGCTGGCGGCCGGCACCGCTCGATTTCTTCCACTTCCGGGATCGTGACGACTTTGAGGTGGATATCGTGCTGGAGCAAGGGCACGCGGCCATCGCCGGCATCGAAGTGAAGGCCGCCGCAACGATCGGCGAAACCGACTTCCGCGGGCTTCGCAAGCTGCGAGACGCTGCGGGAAAGCGCTTCGTCGCGGGTGTTGTCCTCTACGACGGCAGCGCAACCGTCAACTTCCGAGACCGCCTGTTCGCGTTTCGCCAACTCTTTTTGAAAGACCTCGTAGGCGGCGGCTCCCTTCGGTGTCCCGATGATCGGCAAGTCATCCGGCTCCATCGACGAGGCGAACACGCCGTACAGCGA
>JANMVW010000074.1:0-12206 GCA_031393555.1 Acidobacteriota bacterium | reverse complement strand
ATCCGCGTCCTCCAACGCAGGGCCTACGGCTACCGCGACGAGGAGTACCTCAAGCTCAAGATCGTGGCCGCTTTCCTTGATCCGCTGAGTCGAGGTGCGAAAAAGGACCCACTGTGACCCGCGAAGAGCCAGAAAAAGGGGCCTGTCCCCTATTTCGTCGGACCGCGCTCCCTAGGCGGAAGCGGGTTTACGGTTCGCGCCGAGCCAGATGTAGGCGACCAGACCGAGGAACCCGACGATCGATACCACCTGCGAAATCGTGTCGAGGTCGTAGAACGGGAGCTTGATCCAGTCCTCGGAGAAGCCCGGGATCAGCCGCAAGCCCGCGCCGAACACGCCGCCGAGCGCCCCGCCCGCCATCAGGCCCGAGGCGATCACGACGCCGCGCTCACGGAGCGTCCGTCCCGTCTCGCCGCCTTGCTTGGCGGCCTTCTTGGTGACGAGGTGGTGGAGGTAGCCGCCGATGAGGGCGGGGGAGTTCAGCTCGAGAGGAAGGTACATTCCCAGCGCGAACGTCAAAGCCGGGACCTGCAGCATCTCGAGGACGACCGCGATCATCGAGCCGACACCGAACAGGGCCCAAGCCACGGGCTCGCGGTTCATGAAACTCTGGACGAGCGCTTTCATGATCGACGCCTGCGGCGCCGCCAGGATCTTCTCGGCGGCGGTACCGTCGGGCGCGTCCCCGAAGAAGTACATCCGCGAGAGCATCGCGATGGTCAGGCCGGCGGCGATGGAGGCGGCGACGACGCCGAGAAACTTCACGCGCTCTTGCACCTGGGGCGTCGAGCCCAGCCAATAGCCTGTCTTGAGGTCGGTGATGGTCTGGCCCGAAACCGACAGCGCCGTGCAGACCATGCCGGCAATCGCCATGACGAAGAACATCCCCGTGGGCCCCGACAGGCCGAACTTCAAGAGCACCACCGACGAGATCATGATCGTCAGCATCGTCATGCCGGACACCGGATTCCGCGCCGTGGTCGCGATCGCGTTGGCGGCCACCGACGTGAAGAAGAACGAAAAGACCAGCATCAGCGCGAGGCCGACGAGGACGGCGGTAAAGCCCCCGGCTCCGAGCGTTCCAAAGAAGATCCACGAGAGGAGCGAGGTGACGATCGTCCCGATGAGCATCGTCATGATCGAAATGTCGCGATCGGTGCGCTCCAGTTCGACGTGCCCTTCCCCGTGCCGAAACGCCTTGATGGCGATGCCGAACGAACCCATCACGACTTTGAGCGACTTGAGGATGCCGAAGATCCCCGCCGTGGCGATCGCGCCGACGCCGATGAACCTCACGTATCCTCGGAAGATCTCGTTGGCCGACATCGCGGAGATCGCCTTGGTGCCCGGCGGGACGACATCGGGGAAGTGCGCCCCGAGGTAGAAGATCAACGGGACGAGAACGAAGTTCGACAGCACGCCTCCCGCGCACAAGATCATCGAGGACCGCAAGCCCATGACGTAGCCCAGGCCCAAGATGAACGCGATGGCGTCGAACCGGCAGACGACCTTGGCTTTCTCGGCGGCGTCTTTCACGAGAGGGACGAACTGGAAGTCCACGAACTCTTTCCAGACTCGAAACGTCGTGACGAAGAAGTCGTAGAGCCCGGCGATGACGGTGGCCTGGATGAGGAGCTTCGCCTGCGTTCCGCCCTTTTCTCCGGTGACGAGCACTTCGGTGATCGCGGTCGCCTCGGGGTAGGGGTAGGCGCCGTGCGTCTCGCGCACGAAGTAGCGGCGCAGGGGAATCAAGAAGAGCACGCCCAGACAGCCCCCGGCGAGGCAGATGAAGATCGTTTGCAACGGGTGCGGAGACAGGCCGAGGGAGTACAGCGCGGGTAGCGTGAAGATCGCTCCCGCGACGACGGACGCCGACACGCCGCCGATCCCCGTCATGATCACGTTCTGCAGCAGCGGCGGGTCCTTCGAGATCACGCGCGTCAGGCCGATCGCGAGAATCGAGATCGGGATCGCCGCCTCCATGACCTGGCCGACCTTGAGCCCCGAGTACGCCGAAGCGATCGTGAAGATCACGCAAAACAGCAGCCCCCAGAAAATCGAGACGCCGGTGGCCTCCGGGAACTTCGTTCCCGCGGGGACGATCGGTTTGTACACCTCACCCGGCTTCAGGGGTTCGTAGGCGTTTTCGGGGAGCGACTTGGTGTCAGGACCTTCCATCTGGGCCTCCCTGGGGACGGTTTCGCCCGTCGACGCGGCGCAACCGGCCTAGGACTGAGACGAGAACGGGCGCCCTACCGTAATAGGCGATACGCTCGAAGGGTCCGGGTTCAAAGCGTGCAACGCGATGCTCGATCACGGCGCGGATCGTACCCCGAGTCAGGAGTTTACGTGCGTCTTACTCGTGCCCTCGTCCGACGACCCTCGCCGAACTTCGCCGAGGGTCTCAGCCAAGGGCATCACGGCGCACCTTCGTACGCCGTGGCCAAGGCGCAGCACGAGCGCTACTGCGAGGAACTGGAGCGCTGCGGACTCCGGCTGACGCGTCTGTCCGCCGATGCGCACCATCCGGACGGCACCTTCGTCGAAGACACGGCGATCCTCACCGGCCGGGGCACCATCGTGACCCGTCCCGGAGCGGAAAGCCGAAGGGGCGAGATCGAAAGCATTCGCGAGCCGCTCCTGGAAATGGGCCCAGCGCTCGGTGAGATCGCACCGCCCGGCACCGTCGACGGAGGCGATGTCTGCGAGCTCGGCGATCGTTTTCTGATCGGGATCTCAAAAAGGACGAACGAGGAAGGGGCCCGCCAACTTTCGGCGATCCTCGCCAGCAGCGGTTACGAGTCGTCGATCGTCGACGTGCGCGGCGTCCCGGAGCTGCTGCATCTCAAGAGCGGGCTGTCGGCGCTCGACGATGGCCGTCTCGTCGCGGTCGAGGCCTTGGCAGGCCGGGACGAGTTGCGAGGCTACCCGCTCGTGCGCGTCATCGGCCGCGAGTCGTACGCGGCCAACTGCGTGTCCATCAACGGTCGCGTGTTGATCGCGCGCGGGTTTCCCGCGTTCGAAGACGCACTCGTCAAGCTTCGCTATGACGTCGTCACGCTGGAGATGTCTGAGTTCCGGAAGCAGGACGGCGGATTGAGCTGTTTGTCGCTTCGACTATGACGCGCCGTGCTTCAACGATTTCACCATCGCGGTGAACGCGTCACGCTGCTCGTTGACCGTGGCATCGGGGCCTGTGAACTTGAAGTACCAGTTCGCATCGGGTCCGGGCGCCACCGCGCCGAGCAGGCGGTAGCCGGGCATGGGCGTGGCCGGGACGGCCGTCATCGTCATGCCGCCGTTGTACGTGCCGGCGACCTCGACCACGAAGACCTTCAGTCCGCCGACCTCGATCTCCGAGGTCTTCATCGTGTTTCCGGCCGGGCTCCCGTCCGGTGCTGAGAACATATCGGCCCAACGCTTGGCGTTGGCCATCGGATCGCCGCCTTGGCCCGGGCCGAAGTAAAAGACCACGCATTCACCGTCTCCGGCCTTGCCGGGGACCTTGTACTGCGCGCGGCGCATCGGCGATGCGGGCTTTTGCGAGATCCACGCCGAGGGGGAGGTCCAGGCAAGGGCGGCGTCGCCGGTGCCGGCGCCCTCGGGAACGGGAGGCAGCCCCGTTTGCGGGGCGGCCGCGGCGTCGACCGGCGGATGGCCGGGGGGCAGGGCCCCGTCACCGCGGCCGGACACCAGCGGAGGCGCCGTCGCGGGGGTTGCAGCCGCTTTCGGCGCGTCGGTTTTTACCGCGCCCTGATCGGAACACGCCTCGGTCAGACCGAGAGCTGCCGCGACAACGAGAAGGACAACCTGAGCAACGTTCTTGTTCATCATGGACGTCAGGATAGCAAGGGTTACCCCAACGCCGCGACCTTGACCGCGCGCGCCGCATCCGGATCCAGATGCGGCGGTTCGACCTCCTCGCCGTCCACCAACCATCGCGAGAGGGCGGTGACGCCCGGGAGGTCGGAGCGGCACAACCACGCCTCGAGCTCGTTGACGGGTTCTTCCCCCCAGGTGCGGGGGTCGTCGGAGTTGACGGCGTCTTGGGCCGCGTTGCGCCGGTAGCGGCGAAAGAAGTCCTGGTGGAAGACGAGAAAGCGCCGCGTGCGCGCGCGCCCCTTCTCGTCGTCCCGGAAGTACGCGCGGCACAACTCGACGTAACGGCGGACGACCGCCAGCCGTTCGTCGGGCGACAGCTCGATGTCGCGCTGCTCGACGAACTCGCGGAACAGCCAGGGTTTGGCGAGCGCCCAGCGCCCGACCATGACCGCGGCGCAGCCGGTCTCTTCCATGCGCCGCTTCGCGTCGCGCCACGTGAAGATGTCCCCGTTCCCGATGACGGGGACCGAAACCTCGCCGACGAGCGCCTTCACGTGCTCCCAGTTGGCCGGGCGCCGGTAGCGCTGAGCGCGGCTGCGGGCGTGGAGCGCGATCGCATCGACGCCGGCGGCGACCGCCGCTCGCGCGATTTTCAGATAGGCGTCCTCCCCCTCCGACCAGCCCAGCCGCAGCTTGATCGTCACGGGAATCGTCACGGCGGCTTTCATCGCGGCGACGATCGCCGCGACCTTCGACGGCCGCTGCAGCAGCGACGCTCCGAAGCCGCGCCGGGTCACCTCGTCGATCGGGCAGCCGCAATTGACGTCGACGAAGTCGGCGCCCTGGCCTTCCGCGACCTTGGCCGCTTCGGCCATGACCTCGGGGATCTTTCCGGCGAGCTGCACGCCGAAGACCGTCTCCGAAGGGTGCCGGCGCAGCAGCGGCAGGTCTCCCCGGTCGCGCGGACCCGTCCGGTGCGCGTAGGCCATCTCGCCCGAGCACACGGTCGCGCCCCACTCGTTCGCCAGCAGCCGGAACGGCAGATCGGTGCCGCGCGTCATCGGCGCCATGAGCAGGCGGCCGCGGAAGATCTCGTCGGCCGTCATCAGTAGCGGATGTTCTGGTCGACGCCGTCGTCGTCGGACGGGCCGCCATCCCCGGCCGGGAGGTCGCGCTCGAGCTGTTCGGTGATCGTCTTGACCTGCACCTCGGCCGCGTGGATCTTCCCGCGGCAGAGCGCCACGAGCCCCGCGGCCTCGGCGACCAGTCCCGACAACTCGTCGATGTCTACTTTGCCTTCCTCGATGCGGCTAAGGATCTCCTCGAGTCGAGCCGCCGCCTCGCCGTAGGAAAGTTCTTTCGCGCCCTTCGCCTTACTCATCGTTGGCCCCTTTAGACACGAGCTGCAGCAGTCCGCTTCTCAATTCCGCCGTCAGGCGCGCTCCCGCTGCGGCCTGCGCCGGATCGACCACGACCCGTCCGTCCACCCCGCGCAGGATCGCATACCCGCGCTCGACGACGCGCCGCGGGTCGAGCAGATAGAGCCGTCGCGCGCGCACGGCGACGCGCTCGCCCTCCTGCGCCAAGGCGCGCGTCACGCGCGGCGCCAATCCCCCGGCCGCGTCCGTCACGCGGCGCGTCTCGCCCGCAAGATCGCGCCGGGCGCCCTGGCCGAGCTGCCGCGCCGAAGCCGTAAGCGCGGCGCGCGAGGCCTCGATGCGCCGCGTCGTGGCACGCGCCAGGCGCTGCGTCGCGTCGCGGCGATTTCGTTTTTCGGTGTCGAGGAGCGCTTGGGCCTCTTCGAGGATCGAGCCTCCGAGCTCCTCGACCCGGCGCAACGATGCGCGCACGGCGTCCACGAGAAGCGCCGCCGCCGCCGTCGGCGTTTTCGCGCGGCGCGCGACGTGGTCGAGCACCGAGACGTCCTGCTCGTGGCCGATGCCGCAGACGATCGGGATCGGGAACAGCGCGACCGCGCGGCCGAGCGCCTCCGTGTCGAACCAGGCCAAATCGCCCCGCGAGCCACCCCCGCGGCAGATCAGGATCGCGTCGAAGTGCTCCTGCCTCGCGCGAAACCAGTCGAGCGCGTTCAAGACCGACGATTCCGTCGCGCGCCCTTGGACGCGCGCGCCGTGCGCCGTCACCTTGAACGCGAAGCCGCTCTCGCCGAGCGTGCGCAGCACGTCGTGGTACGCGTCCGAGTTCAGACTCGTGATGAGGCCGAGGCGCAGGGGGAGCAGGGGAAGCGGAAGCGCGGCGTTGCGTTCGAGGAGCCCCGCGATCTGGAGCTTGCGGACGATTTCTTCGCGGCGCCGGGCGGCCTCTCCCAAGGTGAAGGCGAGGTCGAGATCTTCGATCTGGACGCGGTAGGCGCCCCACGCATCGTAGAGATCGACGCGGACACGCACGCGGATCGCGACTTCGTCTTCGAGCGAAAAGGGATTCCCCGCGGCCACGAGCTTGCGCTCGATCTCCTGGCGCACGCCGTCAAAGAGGATCGCCTGGACTTGGAAGGCCTGCTCGCCCGTGGGCTCGCGCTCGATCAACGTGAAGCCGACGTGTTTCTTGTGCCTTGCCCGATTGAAGCCGCTGATCTCACCGACGAGCCAGATCGCCTGGGGGAACGCCGCGGTCAGGGCCGCCTTGACCTCACGGTTCAACCGCCCGACCGTGTAGTGCTCGGCGTCGCCCTCGCCGGGGTCCGCGTTGGCCGGCGTCGTTCGCAACGCTCGGGCGCCGCCGCGGGAGGCGTAACGTGCTCGCGCCTCGTCGTCGAATGTGAACCCCTCGGGCTGCAACAGCTCGACCAAGGCCACGATGTCGTCGTCGGGAACCGACCAGACCTTGTCGGTGGCCTGCCAGCTTCGGCGGCGCAGCGACTTCACGAGATCGACCAGGCGGCGGTCGAACGGGAAGCGGATCTGGAACGACCCCGCACCGTCGTGGACGACCTCGCGGCTCACGCGCTGGGGCTCCCCGCGCCGGCCTTCACCGCGGCGACGATCCTCGCCGCGGCGTCGTCGATCTCTCCGGCGGTCGTCGGTCGCCCGGTCGTCAGCCGCAGCGTGGCCCTGGCGATCTCGGCTTTGACGCCCATCGCGAGCAACACCTTCGACGGGTTGGCTTTCCCGGAGTGGCAGGCCGCGCCGGTGCCCGTCGCGACGCCGTCGAGCCGGGCGAGCAACTCGTTCGCATCGATCCCAGGCAAGGCGGCGTACAGCGTGTTCGGAAGCCGTTTCGCTTCGGCCCCGTGAACGATCAGCGAGGGGAACGCCTCGCGCAGTTTGTTCTCGAGGCGGTCGCGCATCGCTTGCGCGTGCTCTCGCCACGACTCCAAAGCGACCGAAGCCAAAGCGCACGCGGCGCCGAGCGCTGCGGAAAGCGCGACGTTTTCGGTGCCGGAGCGGCGGTTGTTCTGGTGGCCCGCGCCGCAAAGGAGCGGCCGAAAGGGAGTGCCACGCCTCAGGTAGAGCGCTCCGACGCCCTGCGGCGCGTACAGCTTGTGCCCCGCGATTGAGAGGAGGTCGACGTCGAGCTCGCGAACGTTCACGCGGATTTTTCCAACCGATTGCGCCGCGTCGGTGTGGATCACGACGCCCTTGGCGTGCGCGGCGCGAGCCGCCGCGGCGACCGGTTGAATGACGCCGGTTTCGTTGTTGGCGTGCATCACCGAAACGAGCACGGTGTCGGGGCGAATCGCCGACTCGATCGCTCGCGGGTCGATGACTCCGGTGGGGTCGACCGGAACCCGCGTCACGCCCCAGCCTCGTTGTTCGAGAACCTGGCACGCCTGCTCGACCGAGGCGTGCTCGATCGCCGTGACGACGAGATGACGGCCTCGATCCGCGGCGGCCTCGGCAACGCCGTGGATCGCCGCGTTGTTCGATTCGGTCCCGCCGCTCGTGAACACGATTTCGTCGGGCTCGGCACCGATCGAGGCGGCGACTTCCGCACGCGCGGCCTCGACGACGCGCCGCGCCGCAACGCCGAACGCGTGGGTCGAGAGCGGATTGCCGTGGACCTCGCGGAAGACCGCGGTCATGACCTCGAGCACCTCGGGGGCGATGGGCGTCGAGGCGTTGTAGTCGAGGTAAATCGGCTGGGGCATGGAGGTCTCCGGCGACAAGGCCGGTATTATCGCGCAGGAGGGCCTCCATGAGCGATCCCATCGTCCTGTCGTCCCGCAGCGTCCACGAGGGGCGCATCGTCAAGCTGTCTCTCGAGGAGGTCCGTCTCCCGAACGGGAACGTCATCACGCTGGAGCTGATCCGCCATCCGGGGGCCGCGGCGGTGGTCCCCGTGGATTCCGACGGAAACGCGATCCTCGTGCGGCAGTACCGGCACGCGACCGGCTCGTGGCTTCTCGAGGTGCCCGCGGGAAAGCTTGACCATCCCGGCGAATCGCCCGAGGCGTGCGCCCTGCGCGAGGTCGAGGAAGAAACCGGCTACCGCGCGGGGAAGCTCGTCCCGTTGGGCTGGATCTGGACGACCCCGGGATTCACCAACGAGAAGATCTGGCTCTACCTCGCGCTCGACCTGTCCGCGACGCGTTCCAATCTCCAGGCCGACGAGGTGTTGACCGTGGAGTCACTCCCGCTCGCGGAGGCCGCGCGGCGCGCCGTCTCCGGCGAGATCGTGGACGGCAAATCGGTCTGCGCGCTCGTGAGAGCCGCGGCGGCGATCGCCTCGGAGAACCGGTAGGTCGTTCCCTTCGGACGGCCGGTCAAGCGAAACCCCTCCATCTCGAGGCGGCCGTCGGCGCCTCGAAGGAAGAGCGCTTCGTTCTGGAGCGGAGGCTCCTCGGAGACGATGCGGCGGGCGGAGATCATCCCCAGGCACTCGTCGTTGATCCAAACACTCAGGAGTGCCGTGGAAGGCGTGTACGCGGATACGCTACGAATCGCGATCACGCCGGCCTCGTAGACGTGGCCTCCCACGCGAAACGGTTCCGGAACCCTGAAACGGACCTGTTGTTCGGCGGCGGCCGTGGGGGGCCCCCAGGTCACTGCGGTCAACACGAGCCCCGCTACCAACCATCCCTGGCTTATCGACGCGATCCAGCTCTTCATGTGGACTCCCTTTTTGTCTTCGAGGAGGGAGCAGCAGTGACTATGCCAAATAGAAAAAATGCATATATGTAATTAGCTCGATATATTGAGCTTTTTATGATTTTTGGAAACGAGTGCTAACTCTCTTGGACAGGTGGCTTGCGTGGGTTCGTCGCAGGGCTCGCCCGCGGTTCGCTCGCCAACGAGGGCGGGGATTCCCGAAGACGCCGTCAGTGCCGTAATCGGCGATCGACACAAGTGTCGCCGGGAACGACACTGGAGGCCAGTCCCTCAGTCGTCAAACCAGATGCGGCAGGATGTCCCGCAGGTCGCGAGAGCGGACGACGGCGGACGCCGCCGCTTCGAGTTCGGGGCTCTTGGGATTGAAGGCCACCGAGAAGCCGGCCACGCGCGCCGCGGCAAGATCGTTCGCGTGATCGCCGACGAAGGCGCAGCGGGACAGCGGGATGTTCTCGCGAAGCGCGATCGAGCGGAGCGCGATGCCCTTCCCGTCCATGTCGAAAGGGGTGGCCCGCCAGTGCGCGATCCGCCCTTCGGCATCGAAGGCGATGTGGTTGGTGTAGACCTCGTCGAAGGGGTGGTCGGGGAAGAGCGTGTCGAGCATCACGTCCAACGTCCCCGAGATGACCGCCAGGCGGGCGCCGAGCGCTTTCAACGCGTCGAGGGTCTCTCGCGCCCCGTCGACCAGGGTCAACGCGCCGAAGCTCCCGGTGATCGTCTCGCGCGTGGCCCCGGCGTCGCGCCACGACCCGATGTCGAGGGCGACCCACTCGGCGTAGGAGATCTTCCCTCGCTTGTAGAGGTCGTAGCGCCCGACGTTCTGATCTTCGCTTCCGGTGAAGCGATGGTTCAACACCTCCCACACCGTCTTGTCCTCGGGGTGGTGGACCAGCGTGCCGTCCACGTCGAACGCCACGAGATCGAAGCGGCGGATCACCCGCGCACCGGCTCGAGCCGGGCGACGATGCTCTTGAACGCCGGAGTTCCCGATTCGGGATCGACCCGGCGCGGGACCACCGCGTTGACCTCGGGGTAGTACATCGCGAGATTTCCCGGGGGGATGTCGATGAACGAGGCGACGACGCGCATCCGCCCGATCTCGGTGACGACATCGACCGGATCGCTCTCGCGAAGGCCCAGGGTCACCCCGTCGGCCTCGGCCATCATCACGACGTCGCGCCGCGTCGTCCCGCGATAGAGATCCTCGTCTTCGTAGACGACGGTATTGAATTGGCCTTCGCTGCGCAGCGTCATCAGGCGGAACTCGCCGGGACCGGGCCGGAACGACGGGAGCGCCGTGACCTGCGTGCGCGCCCGGCCCGAGGGCGTGGCGAACGTCGGCACGTGGAAAGTGCGTCCCGGAATCTGGAATTCCGCCTTCGTCGCACCGATGGACGCGATCGGCGCATAGCCGGGGACGACCGCCGCCATGGCGCGCCGTACCGCGTCGTGGTCCGTCATCGTCTCGAACGGGAAGGGCCCCGGCGGGAGCAGACGCGCCGCGAGCGCGCAGACGACCTCGACCTCGCTCCGGATCTCGACCCCGGGTGCCGACTCGCCTCCGTCCGAAAGACGGACGAAATTGAACATGCTCTCTTGCGTGGTGGCTTGTTTTTCTTCGTCGCGCGCGAGCACGGGAAGCACGACGTGATAGCGGCCGCGGCCGTGCACGTGCCCCTCGTTCAGCTTGGTCGCGATCGCACACGTGGTGTCGATGCGTTGGAGCGCCTGCGCGGCCCAACGCCGGTCCGGGTTCGAGCCGAAGAGGTTCCCGCCGAGGAAGACGGCGACGCGCATCCTTCCCGCGTGGGCCGCCTCCATGCAGCGAAACGTGTCGAGGCCTTCGGTCGATGCGGGAGGGATCCCGTAGACCTCCTCCATCTTCTTCGCGAACGCCTCCTTCAATGCGGGCGCGAACCCGACGGAGCCGACGCCCTGCACGTTGCTGTGCCCGCGAATGGGAAGCAACCCGCACCCCTCCCTCCCCAGGAATCCGCGTGCGAGCGCGAGATTGGCCAAGGCCATCACGTTTTGCACGCCGTGCTCGTGGTGCGTGAGACCCATGGCCCACAACAAGACGCCGCGGCGCGCCGCGACGAGCGCCGTCGCCGCGCGGTCGACGTCTTCTCGTTTCAGCCCGCTTTCGGCGAGGAGCAGCTCCCACGGGGTCGCGCGCACGTCGGCCTCGACGGCGTCCCAACCCTCCACGTGATCGCGCACGAACGCGCGATCGACGCCGTCCAAGGCGACGATGCCCTTGAGGAGCGCCTTGCAGCACGCGATGTCCGCTCCCACGTGCGGTTGCAGGTAAATGTCCGAGACGTCCGAGCCGAAAAGAAGGGACCCCGGGCGCGAGGGGATCTTGAAGCGGACGAGCCCCAACTCTTTCACGGGGTTGATGACGATCACGGTGCCGCCGCGCTGTCTGATCTCGACGAGTTTCACGATCAGCCGCGGGTGGTTCGAGGCCGGGTTCGCCCCCGCGACGATCGCGAGGTCGGCCTTGTCGAGATCGTCGAGCACGAGCGTCGAGGTCCCGGTTCCGAGCATGCGCGACAGCGCCACGCCGGAGGCCTGGTGGCAGTAGTACGAGCAGTTGTGGATGTTCGCCGTGCCGTAGGCGCGGGCGAGGGTCTGCATCAGGAACGCCGCTTCGTTCGACGAGCGGCCCGAGCCGTAGAAGAACGTCGCCTCCCGCGGCGCGGCGCGCAGGTCGGCCGCGACCCGGTCGAGCGCCTTATCCCACCCGATGCGGCGGAAGTGCGTGTCGCCTTCTCGCCAGGCGATCGGGAAGGCCAGGCGACCGGCGGCTTCCATCTGGAGCGACGACCAGGATTCCAGCTCCTTGATGGAGTGCTCGCGAAAGAACGCCTCGCCGATCGGCGCCTGCATGTCCCCGGCTTGAGCCTGAAGGGACTTCTTGCACACCTCGGGGAACGAGCGGGCCTCGTTGACCATGCCGCCGTGCTGGCCGCCCATTCCGTACGCGCAGGTCTTGCAAGCGTTCTTCGCGCGCATTCTTTTGTAGAGCTTGAATACACCACCGGCCTCGCGTCCCTTCTTGAACGTGTAGGCGAGGGCGGCGAATCCGCCCGCAGCGGAGACTCGGGGCTTGGGCATGCGATCCTCGCGGCGTCAGTTGGTCAAGTAAGCGTACAAGTTTACCGTGACCGTCTTGTCGCTCGTGTTGTAGAAGTAGGTGCGATAGCGGGGAAAGCCGATCTGGACCCGATTCGCGGTCGACGCGAAGTACGGCGAAGCGGCGGAGACCCCGGCCGCGTTGACCTCGGCGGCGAACTGCATCAATCCCTTCTC
>JANMVW010000066.1:0-4492 GCA_031393555.1 Acidobacteriota bacterium | reverse complement strand
GTCCCCTATTTAATTCTAGCGGGAGGCGGCGTCGACGGCGGCTCGCAGCTTTGCGAGCCGGGCGGGGCGTTCCGTGGCGAACCGCGTGATCCCGTCCAAGATGTGATCCGGGCCGAGATGCGCCTCGTCCACGACCTCTTCCAAAGCGCCGCCCGTGCGCCAGCGGTCGTCCCAGTCGGAGGACATCGAGTACTCGGCGACCACGGGGTTCGCGATCCACTCCCGCATCGTGCGTAACGCACGGTTCGTGATGCACATCGCGTCCCAACGTTCGGCGGTCGACGCGATCGATGCGCGATAGGCCTCGTCTTGGAGCGCAAAAAGCTGAGGACTGATCACGGCGACGATCCGCACGTTCACGCCGGCCGCGTCGAGCTTCTCGAGCACCGACACCAGGTTCGCCGTGGTGCTGGTCCCCTGGATGAACACCGTCCCGTGTCGAGGGGCGCCCGGCTTGAAATCTCTCAACAGATACGCGCCGCGCGCCGCCTCGAAGTGCGAGGCCATGCCGAGCTTCTCGCGATCCGGAATCGTCACCGGCGGTCGTGTCAGGTGGAGCGCCACGATCGGCGCCTTCTGGGCGAGCGCCGCTCCCAGGACGACCGGAACTTCGTTGAACTCCCACGGATGGAGATCGATGACCTGCCCTTCGGGGAAGAGCTGCGTCACGGAAGTTTCGAAGATCCCGAAGTGCGTGCGGGAATCCTCGGCGGTTTCGGGACCGGAGTGGCCCGCGACCCAGAGGACTTTCCCGAGCTTCAGTTCGGAGTCTTGGGCCATCTGGGAGAACAGGCGCATCGCCCCGTATTTCAGGTACGAGAAACACCCGTAGGTCGAGCACGCTCCCCAGAAGCCGTCGAACGACTTCATCGGATCCGCGGCGAAGTTGACCGAGGCCAGGCCCACCATCAACCCCGCGTTGGTGAACTCGGTGATCTGCTGCGGGAGGAGGCATCCCCGCGGGTTCTTGTCACGCTCGTACCAGCCCCATCCCGGCTCGCCTGAGAAGTCCTTCGCGAAGCCCGCGATGTTCGTCGAATCGGCCAGATCTGCGGAGCAGACGATGAACAACGGACGCCCGTAGTTCTTCTTGGCGTAGGCGTTGACCCAGGCGCCCCACGTTCCAAGCGCCGCGCGATTGGGTTGCTTGGCCCCGGGCTTCTGGTACATCGACGCTGGGTAATTCTTGAAATCGAAAATGGCGGGATCGGAGAACACGTCGGCCGTCTTCCCACTGAGGTAGATCCCGTCGATCTTGTCGGGGACCGAGTCCGCGGCGGAGGCTAACCGATTGCCGATGGTCTCGACGACGTCGCCGCGTTTCTTGAGGATCGAAAACGCGACGTCGAGGTTGGCCATCGCCTGCGCCGTGCGCTCTTTGGCGTCGGCGGGAGCAGGCAGATCGATTCCTCGGTATTCCACGCCGTATTTTTCCATGAACGACTTGCGGGTCGCCCAGAACTCAGGCGCGTTCATCGGCCACGGGCTGCCGTGCGACTTGTTGTCGTACTTCCCGTAGCCCCGTCCCTTGCGCGTCTTGCCCCAGACCATCGTGGGCACATTTCCGGGGTTGTCGCCGCGGGCGCCTTCGAGAACGACACGCGTGACCGACGCCCAGTCCGATCCCTGCTCGGTGCCGAGGACCCGCCAGCCGTAAGGTGCGAACCAATCGACCGGCGTGCCGTGGACGACCGACGAGACCGCGTTGTCGTCGATCCCGAAGTCGTTCCAGTCGATGAGGAAGATGAGGTTCGATAGCCCCAAGCCCCACGCGGAGTTTTTCGTCTCGTGGGAGGCTCCCGGCGTCAGGCCACCCTCGCCTTCGAGCACGAACACCTTCACCTCTCCCGCTCCCGCGAGCTTCAGCGCCAGCGCCTCACCGGCGGCCGGAGGCATCCCGTGCCCGGAAGGACCGGTGTTGAATTTGAGAAAGAGGGACTTCCCTTCCATCTCGGCGTGGCCCGGCAGGCCGCCGCGTCGCCGCAGGTTGACGAGATCGCCGTAGGTCAACGCCCATCGCCCGCCGTCCGGGAAGGCAAAACGAGCCTCCCCCGCGCTCGCGCGCTCCTTGGCGATCTGGTTCAACGTCGCCAGGGTCGCGTAGACCAGCGGCACGGTGTGCCCCGCCGACAGCACGAACCGGTCGCCGTAGGTGCGCCACGGACGGATCAGGTCGAAGCGCATGGCGCCGGAGAGCATCGTCGACAGCAGCGCGTGCACCTTCGAGCGCGAGCCGCCGGGATGGCCCGACTGGCGGTAGTTCAGCATCAGGTCGATGCACTCGTCGACGAGATCCTTGACGACCTCCCACTGGGCGAACTCGCCCTCGGCTTTCGCAAAGAGAAGATCGGTCGTTGGAACCGCTACGGTGGTCTTGCTCATCGCGTGTTCTTCTTCATGAAGTCGGTGATCCGGCGCAAGCCGTCGTCGATCGCCGGGAGCGACGACGCGTACGAGAAGCGGATGTGCTGTCCCTCGCCCTCGACCGGGGTGCCGAAGTGGATGTCGGCCAACACCGCCACGCCGGCCTCGTAGAGCAGGCGTTTGCGAAACTCCTCGCTGCTCGCCGCTCCGACCCGTTTGCAGGCGTCCGTGACGTTGGGCCAGACGTAGAAAGCGCCGCCCGGAGTCTGGCAACTGAAGCCGGGAATGTCGTTCAGGCCCGCGACGATGTGGTTCCGCCGTTCGAGGAAAACCTCTCGCATGTGTTCGGACGGTGCTTGCGAGGCGTTCAACGCCTCGACCACCGCCCACTGGTTGGGATGCGGAGCGCACGAGTCGGTGTTCGTGACCCAACGCGTGAAAAAGGGCGACAACGCGGTGTTGGCGGCGTAGCCGATCCGCCAGCCGGTCATGGAGTAGGTCTTCGATGCCGAGTCCGCGATGATCGTCCTCTCCTTCATTCCGGGGAGAGCGGCGATCGACTGGAACGCGCCGTCGTAGACGAGCGCGCTGTAAACCTCGTCGGAGTAGATCCAGAGGTTGTCGTAGGGAGCGCAGATCTTCGCGATCTCGGTGAGCTCCGCGCGGCTCAGGAGGTTGCCCGTGGGGTTCCCGGGGCTGCACAGGATGAGGAGCCGGGTCTTCGCGTTGAGCTTTTTTTTCAGTTCGTCGATGTCGAAGTTGAATCCGCGCGGCTCGCGCAGCGGGAGAGGCACCGCGACCCCGCCGTGCGCCTTGATCTGCGCTTCATAGATCGGGAAACCGGGGTTCGGATAAATGACCTCGTGCCCCTCTCCGGGATCGATGACCGACAGGATGCTGTAACCGATGAACGGCTTGCCCCCACAGCCGCAAACGACGTCGTCCGGAACGACCTCGACGCCCCGCGTGCGGGTGAAGTAGCGGGCGACCGCCTCGCGCAACTGCGGGATCCCGGGGGACGGCGTGTACCCGGTCTTCCCTTCGGTGATCGCCTTGATGCCGGCAAGGCGGATGTGATCGGGAGTGGGAAAGTCGGGCTGGCCGATGCAGAAAGAGACGATCTCTTTCCCTTCGGCTTGCAGCTTCGCAACCTCGCCTAAGACGACGAACGCGTTTTCGGTGCCGAGCTCACGTGACCGTTTCGAGATTGGAAGCATGGGTCCCTCCCCACTTCAAGCGCGCGATTGTAGTGGGGAGGGATGAGGGGGGGCAAGGATGCGAAAGGCCCGAAGGGGTCCTCTAGACGTGGCGCCGGATCGCGGCCGCGGCGGCGGGCGCGGCCCCGAACATCCGCGAGACCGAAGCGCGAGGCCCCGTGGGTTCGTCCTCCGGCTCATCGATCTTGGGGAGCACCGCTTTGACGTGCGTCGTTTTCTTGTCGCGAACGATTTCCAGGTCGATCGTTTTTCCCCCGTGTTTTTCGATCGCTTCCGAGAGATCGCCGCTGTCGGAGACCTTGTCGCCTTCGATCGAGAGGATCAGGTCGCCGACTCTCAGACCGCCCTTTTCGGCCGCGCTGCCGGGAAGAACCTTGCCGACGAGAACGCCGGCCTGTTTGGACCCGCCCATCGCCTCGCGCAGCTCGGGCGTGGTTTCGATCATCTCGATCCCGAGGAGCGGCTTGTTCCTGCCGAAGATCATCATTCCATGACGTCCCGGCGCGTAGATCTTCATCTTGCCGAGCCTCTTTTCCAGATCGGGCATCCGCTCGTCGAGGTTCTTCAAGGACTTCTCGATATCCCGTTGAGCTTCCTCGCTGAGCGGAGCGTCTTCGCCGGAACGGAAGCGCCAGGCCGTCGAAGGCCGCTCGCCGAGCGCGACGTTGAATTTCTGCGCCTTGCCGTCGCGACGCACCTCCAACGTCACCTTGTCACCGGGCTTTGCCGTGCGGAGTTTCTCGGTCACCTTCGCGGGGCCACGCACGACGTCTCCGCCAAAACCGACGATCACGTCGCCGTCCTTGACGCCGGCCTTCGCCGCCGGGGAATCGTCCACGACGCGCGTGACGCGCGCGCCGCCCTCGTTGCTTTTCGTGTCCTCGCGGAGCGCGAGCCCGAGGTACGCGCCC
>JANMVW010000442.1:0-3618 GCA_031393555.1 Acidobacteriota bacterium | reverse complement strand
CCGGACCACCCATGACGACATCGACTCGCTCTGTCGTGCTGTCGGTCGCCCCACCGCAATTCATGACGACGGCATTCGCCGCCGCCGCGCCGCCGTCGGCGCACGCGAGCGCAGGTTCGTTGACGATCACCGACCCACCGTTGCTACAGCCGAAGGCGGTGAACAACGCCAGCGAGAAGCCGAACAAGAACAGCCATCGGGCCTGCATTGCGGTGCGTCTCATTGGCAGCTCCGACCGAAAGAGTTCATGAACTGATGAAAGTCACTCCCGTCGATACACGGGTCCAACGGGTCCAGATTCGCGTCGGGGTTATAGCGCTGGACATCCACCGGGCAACTGTTCCAGGCATCCGCCAAGACCACGAGGTCACGCCCGTCGACCCGGGACTCCGAAAAGCCGCTGGTGTCGATGTTGGCGACATTCGCCACGCATCCGCTCGCGGGATCGCAGACGTCCGCCGTGCAGACATCGCCGTCATCGGGGCAGATGGGCGCAGGCCCACCGACGCACGTCCCGGCGTTGTCGCACGCATCGCTCGTCGTGCAGGCGTTGGCGTCGTCACACACCGTGCCGTTGGGCATCACGGGGTTGGAGCAGACGCCGGTGCCGGAGTCGCAGCTGCCCACCGCATGACACTGATCCGAGGCCGAGCAAATGACCGAAGTTCCGGATACGCAGCCGCTCGCCGGATCGCAGGTCTCAACACCGTTGCAGGCGTCACCGTCGTTGCAGACCAACGGCGTCCCGGCCACACAACCGGTCGCCGGGTCGCAGGTCTCGACTCCGTTGCAGGCGTTGCCGTCGTCACAGGTGATCGGCGTGTACACACAACCGAGGGTGGGGTCGCACGAATCGGTGGTGCAGACAGAGCCGTCGTTACAGGTGATCGGCGTGTAGACGCAGCCGAGAGCGGGATCACACGCGTCGGTGGTGCAGACCGTGCCGTCGTCGCAGATGGGTGGCGTTCCGGCGGCACAGCCGGTTGCCGGATCGCAGGTTTCGACACCGTTGCAGGCGTTCCCGTCATCACACACGACGGCCTGGCCGCCGACGCACAGGCCCGCGCCATCGCAGGCGTCCTGGGCCGCGATCGTTCCGGTGCACACGTTGTTGTCGTTGCAGGGCGATCCCCCGGCCGACGGTGCATGCGAACAGGCACAGGCGTTGGTTTCGTCGGCGAAGTCGTCCGTGCAGGCGTTGCCGTCGTCGCAGACCGAGGTTCCCCCGCAGGTTCCGGCACCGTCGCAATGATCGGTGACGGTGCAGGCAAGGCCGTCGTCACAGTTAGCACTCGACGGCTCGTTCGGGAACACACAAAACAACAGCGGGTCGCACGTATTCGCGGTGCACTGGTTGAAGTCGTCGCACAGGTCGCCGGCCTGGCTGGGATCGAAGATGCACCCAACGGCCGAGTTGCAGGAATCGTCCGTGCAGAGGCTGTTGTCGTCGCATACCACGGCACTGACCACGCACACTCCGGTTTCGCAGTGGTCGTTATTGGTGCACAGGTCGGGGATGCACGTCCCGCTGCTGCAAATGATGTCGCTGCAGCCGTTGTTCGCGGCAGCCACGGTGGTGAAGCTGGCCGTCGCCGAGTCGTTGCTCGGATCGGGGTCCGTCGACACCGTCGTGATCGTCGCCGTGTTGGCGATGGTCACGCCGTCGCCGATGCAGTTGTTGACCTGAACGGTCAGGACGTAGGTCGTGGTGGAGCCGGGCGCCATCGACGCGTTGATGCAGTTGATCGGCGCGTCGTTGAGGCCGGCGGTCGGCAGCGAGTAGCACGCCACGTTGTTGCCGCCCAAAGTGTCATCGACCGTCAGACCGATGAACGTGAGGTTCGCGTCGAGCGTGTCGTCGAAAGACACCTCTTGCGCGATTTCGGTGCCGTTGTTCGTCATGGTGATCGTGTAGTCGACGAAATCGCCGGTCGCCACCGGACCGACCGGGCCGGTCTTGGTCACCGCGACGTCGGCGGTCGTCGTGCCCGGGCCGGCATTCTGAACCGGACCGCAGTTGACGGTCATGCTGCCCGACCAGTTGTTCGGGTAGCTCGGAGCCCCCTGACTCAAGAACTGCGAGGCGGCGAAGTAGCACACCTCGAGCATGCCGGTGTAGCTCGCTCTCCACTGGAAGTACGACGAGGTCACCGCCGGAGAGAGGGCGTTCAGCGAGGGCTGCTGCACGTTCGCGGTGGTGTTCTTGCGCGCATTGGCGCCGAAGCCGGTGTTCGAAATCCCGGCCGGTTCCGCGTCGTACACGAGCGGCTGCGGAATATCGACGAGGGAGGTGCCGCCGGCCGTGCGCTGCGGGTTGGCGGCGCCGAACCAATCCATCAAGTCGCCCTTGTTGACGAGGAACTTGAAGCAGTCGGTGTCCTGGTTGTAGGCGAAGGTCCCCCTCACGTAGCCCCCGGCGGTGACGGGATTACACGCGAGTAGGTCCCCCGGCCAGAGGAAGTAGTTGTCGTTGCCGGTCGGGCTCACGTTCTCGTCTTCGAGCTGTGCCGCGGCGAGCGGCGGACGGACGTGAGCGTACAGTTCGTAGGTCGAAGACTGGCGGGGCTGAGTGCGGCTGACCTTGACGTAGGCCGGTGTTCCGTCGCCGAGCGCTCCGGCGATCGTCGGGGCGTTCGAGCCGCCTCGCGAGGTCACGTCGTCGTCGTCGAACTGAATCGTTTGAGTGTCGCTGGTGATTCGCATCCGAAAGTCGTAATCGTTCGAGGCTTTCGCGTCGACACCGGCGAAGATCGCGGCACCGGCAGGAACAACACCCAGGCTGTAGAAGTCCGCGTCACCTTCGTTATAGACGCGACTGCACGACTGACCGGCAGGGCAATTGACGCCGGCCACGCTCGTGGTGCACACGCCGCCACCCGGACAACCGCTCAAGGCCGAGCAGTAACGGCCGGGGTACAGGCCGCCGACGCAGACCGGCGTGCAGGGCACTCCCGTGTCGACGTTCGTCGCGGTGACGATGCACGTCGATTCGATCTGGCAGGTGCCGGCGCAGGTCGCACCCTGATCGCTGACCGGGTTGCAAAACGCCTGCGTCGTGCAGGTCTTGCCGGCGTTGGGTCCGACGTCGCAGCGCGGATCGCAGTCGAGATCGGTTTGTTGCTGGCAAAGCTCCCCCGGGAGCGCGCAATTGCCGATACCGGTGGCGAGGTCCACGCTGCACGGGGCGTTCGAGATGCTGCAGCGCATGTTCGAGTTCGGCAACGTCTGTTCGAGGAACGAGCTGCGCGTGCAGACGGCCCCGGCGCGCGGGCCGAGGTAGCAATGCGCGGCGGGAGCGGCGGTGCTCTCACCGATCATGCCGCAAACCAAGGGAGTCGCCTGGGCCGGCGTGTCGTTGGGCTCGACCTCGGCATTGCACGGTCTCACCTCGAGCGAGATGGCGCCGCCGGCGTTGAGCGACGGAGAGCAGGTCGCACCGGTCGTGCAATCGGAGTCGGCGAAGCAAGCATGGTTGTTGTCGCTGCACTTCCCGGGCGAAGCGTCGTCGAAGACCACGTACACGGTCTGCCCCGAGGTCATCGGGATGCAGTCGAGCGCCTCGGACTGGTTGTTGCTGGACCCGGTGGAACTCACGAACGCCGAGGACTGAGGGCGGTT
>JANMVW010000425.1:0-6279 GCA_031393555.1 Acidobacteriota bacterium | reverse complement strand
CCTCCAGGCAACCCGCCACGGCTTCGGGGACGGGATCGGCGGACGTCTCTTTCATGGGGCAGGCACCTCGCAAGAAGGCGGCCAAGTCTCGCAGGGAAGGCCGGGACCCGCAACTAGGTCTCTATCGCGGGCCCACGGGGATAAGCGCCGGCTCGCCCGCCGACGACGGGAGCGATCGTGCGCACCGCATCGCGCAACTGATGGAGGGTAAACGGCTTCTGGATCAGCTTCGCGCCGCATGCCCAAACGCGGCGAGCGTCGTCGGGCTGCATCGCTCCTCCCGCAAAGGCGAACGCGTGCCCGCGCAACTCTGGATACTCGAGGATGGCCTCCTCGAGCCAGTCGAGAGATTCCTGTTCGTCGGTCGCCAAATCGACCACGACGAGATCGAACGGGATCGAGCGCAAAATCTCGTTGGCCGCGGGGACGCTCGCCGCGGAAAAACACGCGTTCCCGTCGGCTTCGAGCGCCAGCTTGAGCAACTCCGCCAGAAATGTCTCGCGGTCGAATACCAAGACTTTCATTCGGAAAGTGTACGGTGGCACACGTGGAGAATGTGAGATGGTGTGCTCGAAATTCCCGCCCGGCGCGGTGGGTTTGCGGCACTTGGAGGGCTCATGGCGGGCAAAATTACAAAAACTGAAGCCGAGTGGCGTTCGCAGCTGACCCCGGACGAGTTTCACGTCGCCCGGGAAAAGGGGACGGAGCGTCCCTTCACCGGAATATTTTGGGACCATCACGAAGACGGTACCTACACGTGCGTCGGCTGCGGCGCGCCGTTGTTCGATTCGACGACCAAATTCGACAGCGGGACCGGTTGGCCGAGTTATTCGGCACCCGCATCCGAAGGCGCGATCGAGACCGAAACCGATCGCAAGTTCTTCATGTCACGGACGGAAGTGCATTGCGCCCGTTGCAACGTACATCTCGGCCACGTCTTTCCCGACGGCCCCGCCCCAACCGGATTGCGCTACTGCGTCAACAGCGCCAGCCTGCGTTTTGAAAAGAAATAGGGGACAGTCCCCTATTTCTCGAGGCTGGCGCGTAGCGTGTCGAGTGAGATGACCGTCCCCGCGCGATCGACCCGGCCGAAGGTCAAAACGCCCGTCGGGCAACTCTCGACACACGCCGAACAACGCACGCATTGAGGGTCCTCCATGGGAAGGCCTTTGTTGGCAAAGCCCATGACGTCGATCCCCTGATGGCAGACGGACGTGCACACGTTGCACGAGATGCATTTTTTCTTGTCGGCCAGGATGCGGAAAGAAGTGAAGCGCGCGTAAATGTGCATGAGCGCTGCCAGCGGGCAGGCGAACCGGCACCAGACCCGGCCGCTGTAATGGAAATACAGTCCAACGCCCAAGATGCCGGCGAAACCGACGTCCACGATCCAGTAGTAGTTCGTCTGGATGCCGAACGGCTGCCAGCCGTTCAACAGGCCGTCGAACAAAGGCCTCGCGAACGAGCCCGGCCAGATCCACGAGATGGTGCGCAGCACGGCGAGGATCAGCGCGACGACGAGCACCACCTGCCCCACCATATTCAGCCTGTTCCAGAACTTGCCGTGCGGCATCTTCTGCCGGTGCGCATCTCCCAACGTCTCGGCGAGCGCGCCGCACGAGCAGATCCAGCCGCAGTAGGCGCCCTTGCCCCACCGGTAGACGATGGCGGGAATGATCACGAACGTCTGCACGAAACCGATCGCGAGCCAGAGCGTCATCGGCTTGTACGTGAAGACGTTCCAGATGAAAAGAGGCCACGCGAGGATGAACCCGAACGCGCGCCAATATTCGCGACCCTGCGCGTCCCATGACGTCACGGGGAACAGTTGATCGCCAAGCCACTGCCCCGCCCCGTGGTCAAACCATCCGTTGTGTCCCATCCAAGGCAGCACGACGTAAGGCAGGAGGAAGAGCGGGACCGTCTGGACCGCCATCAAGGAAAGCGTCTGCACTTTGACGTACGGCGTCTTGCGCTTCCCGATGCGCTTGATCCCGAAGATGACCACGCACAGGCAGTACGCGAGCGAGTAATAGAAGCCGGGAGATCCCAACGACAGCGACAACGTGCCGAGGAGGTTCGCCGGACGCGCGAAAGCGGAGGCCAGGCTGCCCAACGCGGCGGGGACGCCGAAGGGGAACCAGTGATGCTCCTTGAAGGCGTTGTAAACGACACCCCCGGCCTTCCAGTTGTAGAGGAAGATACAGGCGGCGAAAAAAGCGAGAAACGTCCCCCACGTTACGGCCGTCCATTCCCCACGGATCGCGACACCCGAACGGCGGAGGAACTCAAGCGGCGCCTCGCGCCCGATCATCGTGAAGACCGCTTCGTTGGGAATCGTCTCTTCCCTACCGCCCTCCACGATCAGCACGGCGTCCTCGGCGCGGATCTCTTTGACCTTCGACGAAAGCGCGAGCCGCAACGACGCCTGGTTCGCAACGGCCGCGACGTTTTCCGGCTTGGCGCGCGAGAGCTCCGCGTTGCGATAGGAAAGCGTCACGCGTCCGCCCGCCGAAGCGATCGCGGCGGCGGACTCGAGCGCCGAGTCGCCGCCTCCGACGACGAGGACGTCTTTCCCCGCGAAATCCTTCGGGTCGTGAAGGCGGTTGCTGACCTTGTCGCGCGACTCACCGGGGACCCTGAGCTTGCGGAAGTCTCCCGACCGGCCGATGGCGATGATCACGCGGTGCGCGAGGAGCGTCGCGCCGCCCTGTAGGACAACCTCGAGCGCATCCCCGTTCCGGAGGACCCGGGTCACCCGCGCGATCATCGGGACGATCCCTGCGCTCGCGGTTTGCCGCTGCAGCTCCGCAAGGAGCGGCTCTTTCACCTTTGCGGTGAGTTGCAACTCGCCGGCCGGGATCATCGCCGTAGGGTAGGTGTAGATCGGCTTTGCTTTCGGGAAGTTGACGATCGTCGAAAACGGCTCGCTCGCCTCGACGACGACCACATCGACCCCGAGTTGGCGCGCCTCGAGCGCGGCGGACATCCCGGACACTCCGGCCCCGACGATGACGAGATCGCGTACCGCCTCCCCCGCACGACGGTCGCGCGTCGCGAACGACGGGTCGCCGACGATCGTGCGGACCGTGCGCGCGCCGGTATCGGCTGCGAACTTGAGGAGCGGGACGCCGGCGAGGTCCCCGGTGACGTATAGCCCGGGCACGGCGGTCGAACCGTCGGCGCCAACGTAGGGCAGCTTCTCTACGGTCCCCGCCGGCCATCGGCCGTGAAGCCAATGCATGTACCGCGCGATCGGCCCGGCGTTTGCGGAGCTCATTCAAACCGCCCCAGCACGTCGGGGCGGACCGGGTAGCCGAGAGCCTTCGCACGCTTGACGTCCGCTGCGCCCTCGGCGGCGCGACCCGCCTGCTCCAACGCGAGGCCTCGATTGAGGTAGGCCTCGGCAAAATCGGGCTTCAGTCGTATCGCCTCGCCCAACGACGCGAGTGCCTCGTCCCAGCGGTTTTTGTCACCGAGCGTGAGGCCGAGGTTGAACCAATAGACCGGCCGTGCCGGGTCGATCCGAACCGCCTTATGGAATTCCGCGATCGCGCCGTCCAGATCGCCGAGGGCGGCCTTCGACGACGCCCGACTCGCCCACGTCTCGGCAAAGCGGGGGCTCGCGGCGAGCGCGATGTCGTAGTCGGCGATCGCGCCCCTGTGGTCCCCTCGTTCGGCCCGGGCCAGCCCGCGGTTCAAGTGCGCGAACCAGACGTCCGGGTAAGTGGCGAGCACGTCGTTCCACAGCGTCAGACCATCTCGCCACACGGCGCAACGCGCCCACGTCGCGCCGGACAGGAGGAGAGCGACCACGACAACGATCGCGGCGATCGAGCGCCGAAACGGAAGGGCGCTCAGCCCCGCGGCGATCAGGAACGACACCGCGACAGCGGGAAGGTACGTGTAGCGGTCGGCCGCGACGGCGCTGCCGACGGGAACGACTTGGAGTACCAGAGCCACGGTCGCCACGTAAAAGCCTGCCGAAAAGACCGCCACGCGCCCTGGCCTCCGCTTCCAGGCGAGCACGGCCCCCACCGCCGCCACCGCGACCACCGCCAGGATCGCGGGCGTCGGCAACTGGCCTGAGGCCGCATTCGGGTACGGATAGAACGCCGACAAACCCCACGGCGCGAGGGTCTTCATCGCGTAGAAGGCGAGCCCGTAACACGCGATGGCGAGCCGACCGGCGAGACCGTAGCTTCGACTCAGCGGAATCGCGCCCGCGCCCTTTTGAGCGACGAGGGCGCCGATGCCGAAAACAAGGCCGAGCACCACGAACGGTATCTTCTCGACGATCGAGTTTCTCGTCGGGCGCCGGCCCACGAACCAGTCGACGAGAAACAGCACGGGGACGAACGCCACGGCCATCCCCTTCGACAACGCCGAGGCGACAAACAGCGCGAGGGACAAACCGTAGCTCCGGCCCGCACCGTCGTCCTCCTTGACATGGCGGAGGTAGGCGAGAAGCGCCGACAGGAAGAAGAAGACGTACAGGACGTCTTTGCGGCCGGAGATCCAGGCGACCGACTCGACGCGCAGCGGATGAACGGCCCACAGGAGGGCTCCGGCCCAGGAAGCGTCTCGCCTGAGCCCAAGCGCCAGAAACAGCCAACCGACGAGGACCGCGTTGGCGGCGTGCAAGAGCACGCTCGTCACGTGGAAGAACAACGGCCCCGGGCCGAAAAGAGCGTGGTCGAGCGCCAAGCTGGCCACCGTGAGCGGATGGTAGTTCCCAACGACGACGCGCGTCGCGATGGGAACGATGGCCGAGCCCATCGAGAGCTCAAGGATCGGGTTGTTCTTGATGTAGAAGGCATCGTCCCACACGAATCCGCAAAACAGCGCCGGGTAGAAGGCGATCAGTGCGGCCGCGGCCACGACGACCATGCCGGGGTCCATCGTGGTGCGCGAGGCACGGGGGGGCGTTTTTGCTTTCGACATCACAACGGCGATCTTACCCCTTCGGAAACCCGTTGGGTGGCAAGACCCGGCGCGTCCCGCCGAACGTCGACGGGAATGTTAACGTCTGCGCTCATGGCTAAAGCGACGAGCCGGACCCGCGCCGGAAAGTCCCTCGACCGCGCCCTGTCCAAGGCGGGCGCCTGCTCGCGGACGGAAGCGCGCCGATTGATCGCCGACCGCAGGGTCGAGGTCAACGGTCGCGTCGTCACCGACCCCGAACTCCGGATCGACCTCGAAAGGGACCGGGTCGCGCTCGACGGCGAACCTCTTCGCGCCGCTCCGAAGGTCTACCTTTTGGTCCACAAGCCGAAGGGGTATCTCACGACGTACCGCGATCCGCAGGGACGAAAAACCGTCTACGACTTGCTCCAGCATCGCGATCGTTACCTGTTTCCGGTGGGCCGGCTCGACCTCGACACCAGCGGCCTTCTCGTCATGACGAACGATTCGGCTTTCGCCGAGGCTTTGACGAGTCCCGAAAACGACGTGCCGAAAACCTATCTCGTCAAAGCGTCGAGATGCTTGAACGACGATCAACTCGAGCGGCTCCGCACGGGAATGACGCTCAGGGACGGCCGGACCCGACCCGCCGGCGTCAAACGTTTACGCGATCCCGGCGGCCGCACGGTGTTCGAGATCACGATCACCGAAGGCAGAAACCGCCAGGTGCGGCGGATGGTCGAGGCGTTGGGCGCGAAGGTGATCACGCTCGCCCGGGTCGCCATCGGAAGCGTGGAGATCGGGGATCTCCCGGTCGGCGCCGTCCGGCCGCTCACGGCCGGGGAAGCCACGCGGCTGATCTCATCCTAGGCATCGCTCACGCCGCTGCCACCGGCCTCTCGCCCGCACACCATCACGATTTTCCGTCAGATGTCGCAGGCATCGCCCACGCCGTCTCCGTCGGTGTCGGTCTGTGTGGGGTTCACAACGTCCGGGCAGTTGTCGACGTTGGCGCACAGGCCGTCGGCGTCGCCGTCGTTTTGCGCATCGAGCGGGCACGAGTCGCACCCCGAGGTCAGACCGTCGCCGTCGAGGTCCACCTGGTCGGGGTCCGAGGCGTTCGGGCACGCGTCGCACGCGTTGCCGACGAAATCCGCGTCGGTGTCGGTTTGAGCGGGATCGGCGATCGCCGCGCACACGTCGTCGAGGTCGGGCGTTCCGTCGGAGTCGCCGTCGATCGCGGGATCCGACGTGCAGGCGGTGAGCTGAGGGCGCGGCCCCGGGGTGCCGGAACCGAGGGTGCCGCCACCGCACGAATTGCGGCCGGCGACGAGGTAGTAGAAGAGCTCGCCGGGCGCGGGAATCGTGGAGTCC
>JANMVW010000357.1:0-5574 GCA_031393555.1 Acidobacteriota bacterium | reverse complement strand
CACGGATCCCAACGTCATTTGGGGCGGCACCGTCGGGAAGTTCGACTGGAACACGCTTCAGGATCAAGACGTCGACCCCACGCTCGCGCACCCGGGCGAACACCGGGGGGAGTGGACGCTCCCGCTCGCACTCTCGCCGCGCGACAAGAAGACGATCTACTTCGGGAGGCAGTTCCTCTACAGGTCGGTGGACCGCGGCAACCACTGGACGAAGGCGAGCCCCGATCTCACGCGGGAACATCCCGAAGTGCATGGGAACCTCGATCCCGTGACAGCCGTGGACTCCGACGTCACGGGACCGCGCCGCGGGGTCATCTACGCGATCGCGCTGTCGCCGCTCGCCGATGGACGGATCTGGTGCGGCACGGACGACGGCCTGATCTGGCTGTCCAAAGACGACGGCAAGACCTGGCGGGACGTCACGCCGAAGGACCTGACTGCCTGGTCGAAGGTCGGGATCATCGAAGCCTCGCACTTCGATGTGGAAACGGCCTACGCCGCGATCGATAGGCACCGGCTCGACGACCTGACTCCGATCATCCTTCGAACCAAGGATGGGGGAAGGACTTGGGCGTCGATCGCCAAGGGGATTCCGCGCGGGAGCTTCGTCAACGTCGTCCGGGAGGATCCGGTCCGCCGCGGCCTGCTCTACGCCGGCACCGAGACCGGCGTCTTCGTGTCGTTCGACGACGGCGGGAGCTGGCGGCCGCTCCAGCTGAACCTGCCCCATTGTTCGATTCGCGACATCGACGTGCGCCACGGCGATCTCGTCGTCGGCACCCATGGCCGCGCGTTTTGGGTCCTCGACGACGTTTCGCCGTTGCGGCAGGTGGACGCGATCGCGGCGGGCGCGGAGCTCGTGCTCTTCGCTCCCCGCGCCGCCGTGCGGCTTCACGCGGCGCCCTTTCAAGGAAGTCCCGAACCCAAGGACGAACCCATGGCGGAAAACCCGCGAGCGGGCGCGATCCTCGACTACTTCCTCAGGGGGACGTCGCCGGAGCCGCTGGTGGTCGAGATCCTGGACGCGAAGGGAGCTCTCGTACGGCGGTACGCGAGCGACGACGTCAAGCCCTCGCCGCCGGACGTGCAGCGCATCCAGGTCACGCCCGACTGGGTTCCCGCGACCGAGCCGCCTTCGGCCTCGGCCGGAATGCATCGGTTGGTCTGGGACCTTCACTACGCGTTTCCACCAGAGCTCGTGAATCCCTCCCGCAGCTTTCGGGGCAACTCGGGTCCCTGGGCTCCGCCGGGCCGGTATACGGTGCGTCTGACCCGCAGGGGAGTCACCGTGACGCAGCCGCTCGTGGTCACGAAGGACCCGCGCCTCCCGTCCTCGGTCGCCACCGCCGACCTGGTCCGCCAGTGCGAGCTCGCACGGGATATTCAAGCGATGCGCGTGCGCGTGGCCGTCGGGCTGCGCCAGGCCGAAGCCCTCCGAAAACAGCTCGGAGCGGCGCCCGCCCTCGACGAGTTCGCAAAGGCCATCGACCGTGCTGCCGGACCGCCGCCAGACTCCGCGGAGTCCCCGGATCCCGATCCCACCACGCTCCGCCGACTCGCGGAGTCGCTCACCGAGTTCCAGTCCGTCGTAGAAAGCGCCGATGCGGCCCCAACCGCCGATGCGCTTGCGGCGTTCCCCGAGCACCGCAGACTCCTCGACCTTGGGCTCTCCCGATGGGAATCGCTCCTTCGGGCTGACGGGCATCCACCGCCAAAAAGCGAGTAAGAATGACCTATTTGGAACCCCGAAACACGGTACCGTAGCGTTCCGCCGGGTTGCGGCGGGCGCTAGTCCCGTGATCGAGCCTACGATCTTGTAATCGGAAGGTGAGCCCGCGGGCCTGAAACCGCGGCGAAAGGGGCCTGCCTGCCTTCCCAATGGAGGACGCCCGGTCAGTGAGGATTCCGGGAAGACGGCGTTCCGGGTCCCTCACGCAGAAATGGCAGAGGAATTGCAATTCCGCGGGGTGGACCCTACCTCTACTCATGGCCGGAGGAGTCGTCTTGATAGCCAACGCGGTTATGGCCCGCCCTCTTCGCGCCGGCCTCCTCGCCTTGCTCTTCAGCTTGTGCGTGGCCGACGTCGTCGCGGCGGACACGGCCCCCGCAGCCCCCGCGTGCACCCCGATCGTGACGAGCATCACCGCCGTGTTCCCGTTGCCCCAGGTGCCCAAGCCCGCGTATCTCGTGCCGACCCTCGATCCGACGTTCGGGACGACGTTGACGCGGATCGCAGGAAACTCGGGATCGAGTACGGCGCCCGTCTCCGGCACGTTCGGTTCGGACGTCCGCCACCACTACATGACCGACCAGCCGTGGAGCGCCGACGGCACGCTCTACGCGATCCAGAATTCGGGATCTCCCAGTCAGATGTTCCTGGACGGGGAGACCTTCGTCCCGAGGTACGGACGGTGCGGTAACTACAGCTCCAGCGATGACTGGTGGCACCCCACCCGCGCGCACGCGCACGAACGGATCAGTGTCAACGGCAACAAGCTGAGTTGGTTCGATGTGACGACGTGTACCCAGACGCGTCAGTGGACTCTGCCGATCACGGCGCAAGGCGGGGTGACCGAGGGCACGTCGTGGGACGGACGCTATACCGCGCTCACGAACGGGACCGAAGGGAGCGGCGGCCATTCCGTGGTCATCGTCGAAATGGATCCCCTGCCGGGGCGCGTAGGGCCGGCGCAAGACGTTTTCACCAATTGCGGTTCGGCCTGCACCAGCATCGACTGGGTCGGCGTCTCACCGTCGGGAAAGTACTTGCTGGTGAGCTACAGCGGGGATTTCGAAAGGGTCTTCGACATCAATCCCGACCTGACGTTGACTCCGCATCCGATCTCGACGCCGAAGTTTCCGGGTTGCGCGACGAGCACGGCGGGGGGCTTCATCTACGATCTCGGTCACGGGAGCATGGCGCCCAATCCCTTCGACAACAACGAGGACGTCGTCGTCGGTCAGGAACACTGCAGCAACAAGGACAAGAGCAGCGTGCTCGACAGCCAAGGGAAAAGACTCGGAACCGTGCTCATGGTTCGCATGAAAGACGGCCAAATCACCGCGCTCACCGAACCCACGGACGAAGCCGACGCCCGCCATATTTCGTTGCTCAGCTACGACGCCCCCGGCTGGGCCTACCTGAGCTATCACAACGACGCCTACGCGGGAGCCCGGTTCCTCGGGGAGATCGTCGCTGTGAAAATGGACGGCAGCAAAACGACCAAGCGGCTGGCGCATTCCCACACGGATTACAACTCGTATCGCTCCGAGGCGCATGCGGTCCCCTCGCGGGACGGCCAGCGCGTGGCGTTTGCGAGCTCCTGGTCGAAAAACTGCGGCAGTGGCTGCGGATCGACGGGGAACCCCCAGGACTACGTGATCGACACGCGTCTCATGTGCGGTACGGATACGACGCCTCCCGTCGTTTCGAATGTTGCCGCAACCGCCATCACGATCACCGCGGCGACCATCACCTTCACCACCAACGAGCCCGGCGATTCGTACGTCGAGTACGGACTCACCACCACCTACGGAAACATTGCGTCCAACGCCGCTCTGGTGACGTCCCACGCGGTTCCCTTGTCGAGTCTCGCTTCGGCCACGACCTACCACTACCGCGTCCAGTCGAAAGACGCCGCGGGAAACACCTCGGCCTTCAGCACCGACAAAACGTTTACGACCCTCGATGCGTCGCCACCCCCAGCGCCCACGGGCCTCGTGAGAACGGACAAGAAGTGACCCGTCGCTTCTGAGCCGCAAGCGAACCGAGCCGGCGTTGACATCCGATCACCCGATACCTATGTTTTCGGAGTTTTCCGAGCCTCCGACGGTCGTCGGCGTTAGGTCTCCGCTCGTCGACGCTTCTTCGCGTGTGACGCCCGGACCGCGTCACCGTTTGCGGCCGCTCTGGAGTGGTGCGATGAGCGCATACGCATTGGTCAAGCGTCCGTTCGACATGGTCGTGGCCGCTTGCGTCCTCATCGTGACGTCACCGCTGATCCTCCTCGGCGCCATCGCGGTCAAGCTCGGCTCCCCAGGACCAGTGTTCTACCGGGCCCAAAGAGCCGGGAAGGGAGGCCGGCCCTTCGAGATGCTGAAGCTCCGCACGATGCGTCTGGGATTGGATGCGTCCGACCGCCGGGTCACCGAAGCCAATGACGCGCGCGTCACTCCCGTGGGGCAGCTCCTTCGGAAGACCAAGATCGACGAGCTCCCGCAGTTGTGGAACGTGTTGAGGGGCGATATGTCCATCGTCGGACCGCGTCCCGAGGATTGGGAGATCGTGCAGCGCTATTTCACCCCGGAACAGCGCCGGGTGCTCGAGGTGAGGCCCGGTATCGCCTCGCCGGTCGATGTGGAGTGGTACCCGGACCTCACGTACCACGACCCGCTGCCGCCCGATGTCCCGATGCAAGAGCACTACGTTCGGCGGCACATGCCCCTGCAAGTGGATTCCGCCCTGCGCTACATTTCGAAGCCGAGCTTGCTGCTCGATCTCAAAGTGATCGGGCAACTGATCTACTGTGTGGTGGTTTACTCTTGGCGTTCCCCCCGGAAGCGCCCGCTGCCCCGAGGATTGTGAATATGTCCACCTGTGTCATCAGTCAACCGAGGTTTTTCCCGGGGCTTCACTATCTGCACCGCATGATGGTGACCGATATTTTCGTCATTCTCGATACCGTCCAGTTCACGCCGCGCCACGAAGAGAATCGGGCCAAGGTCAAGACCCCGCGCGGACCTCAGTGGATCACCGTTCCGATGCGGCACGTCTCTCGAGAGCAACTGATTCTCGAGACACACCTCGACGGCACCCAGGCCTGGCAGAAAAAGGCCATCCAGACCCTCGAGACGCTCTACGGCAAGTCCCCGCATTTCAAGTCGCACGCGCCCGAGGTCATGGAGATCCTGGAGCGGCCTCATGAGCTGCTGACCGCGCTCGATCGTGCCTCCTGGGTGCCGGCCTTGAGTCTCCTGGGCATCACGTGCACGTTCGTGTGCGCGTCCGAACTGCCGGTCTCGGGCAGGGGGCCGAGCCTCCTGCTCGACATTTGCAAACATCTGGGCGTTGAGACCTACCTGTCCGGCGCCTCCGGCCGAGAGTACCTGGACGTCGAGCACTTCAAGGGGGAGGGGGTGGCCGTCGGGTTCCACGAGTACACCTATCCCGTCTACGCACAACCCCACGGCGATTTTCTGCCGTTCCTGAGCTATCTGGACATGTTGTTCAACGTCGGTTTGGATCGCGCGATCGTCGCTGGGGGTGGTAGGGTGCTCGTCCCGGAGTCAACCGAATGAACGGCGAGGAACAGAGGATTCTGGACGCCTACGCGAAGCGTAAGGCGCAAAAACAGGCGAGCGTCAGATTCCACTGTTACGGCTCGTTGTCCCACATGTACGAGGTCCAAGAACGTCATCGCGAGACACTGCGCCTTCTCGGCCGGTTCGGCTACGGGGATCTGTCCACGGCGCGCCTGCTCGATGTGGGCTGCGGCGACGGCAACATGCTTCGCCAGTTCATGCAGTGGGGGGCGACGCCAAAAAACCTGGCCGGAATCGATTTGAGGCGCGAGC
>JANMVW010000375.1:0-34364 GCA_031393555.1 Acidobacteriota bacterium | reverse complement strand
TCAAAGGGTATCGACACCTCGTCAAGCTTCGCGAGGCGCTGAAACGCGAACTGAAGATCGGGAAGAAGCAAAGCTCAGTGAAGGAAGCGGCCTGATCAATGACGAGCCGTGGAGAGTTTCAACTAGGAATGGGCTTGACTCGGCAGATCAGATTGACGCCGGTTCCGCTAAACAGCTGAGCCTGTTCAACTAACGTTGGGACACTACTGGGACTGTCCCCTATTTCCGTGTCACCTAACAAAAGGGGCGCTCCGGAAGGAACGCCCCATCAGTTATCACCTATGTCGGACGATCAGTAACGGCGATTCCCGCCGCCACCGCCACCACCGTTGCGGCCGCCACCGCCACGGCCGCCGCCGCCACCATAACCACCGCCGCCACCGCCACCACCCGCGGTGCGCTCGCGCGCCTCGTTGACGGTCAGCGGGCGGCCGCCGTAGTCACGACCGTTGAGGTCGCGGATGGCGCCATCGGCCTCCTCGGAGTTTCCCATCTCCACGAACCCGAAACCGCGTGGACGGCCGGTGTCGCGATCCATGACGAGTTTGACCTCGACGACGTTGCGGCCGTTCTGGGTGAACAGCTCGCGGACCTGTTCCTCGTCAGCGCTGAAGGGAAGGTTTCCGACATAGAGTCTTGTTCCCATGCTCGAACCCCTGGCTCCTGGATCGGAACCCTCGACCCAGATTCGCGTCATGCAGCCAGAACCTGCATAAACGCTACGGGGCGTCGAAAAAACTGTCAAGAGTTGGTGGTGAGGTGCCGACCCATGGCGTCGCGGGCGAAGGCGACGTGCGCGTCGAGGAGCGACTGGGCGTAATCCGCAGGGGCGAAAATCACCATGAAAAGCGACGTCGTCTCTCCGGTGACGCACGTCCGCAACGAGTCGGACGTTGGGTTCCCGAATGGCCCGAGGTCATCGACGAGGACGGGCCGGCCGGCCACGTTGACGGAGTCCTTACGGATCCCGGGGTACGACTCCCCCGGCTCGCCTTGGCGCAACGTGACGCTGCCCCCGATCTTCGCGGCATCGTAAAGGCCGATCGGGAGGAGAAACGAGGTCGAGCAGAGGTTGCACACCTCGACGGCCGAGTTGATCGACGGGAAGGGCTTCCCCTGCAGGATCCTCCGCAGGAGAGCCTCGGACGAGGGCCGGGTCGAGGTGGGATCGATCCCGAAGGCGCGGTAGAGGCGCCGCGCGGGCGCCAACCCTTCGATCTCCCCCGGGGGGCGGCCGGCGTGGGCGGCGGCCATGCGCGCGCACAATGCGGCGATTTCCGCCTGGAGGGCGTCACCCGCGGGGCCGACTCTCACGGGGGCGGCCTCGACGACGCCCACCCTGAGGAGAGGTCTGATTCCTGGATCGATCGTCAGCGTGGGCACGAGACTAGGATAGGACAGTTCCGGGGCCTGTTAATAGAGAGGCGGGAGGCGCGTTGTGATAGGCGACGACACGATTAAGGAGAAGGCCGTGCACGCCAGCCCCCTGACACGACCCGCACAAGACGCAGCCCCCGCCGACACCTCGGTGGCCGCGCTGTTCACTCAACACCACGAGCGCGTCTTTCGCGTGGCCCGACGGATCACCGGCAATGCCCCGGATGCGGAGGACGTCTTGCAGACCGTCTTTTTGCGCATCATGCGCCGGGACGAGCCGCCGCTTCGCGCCGACGACGCCGCGAACTACCTCCACCGCGCCGCGACCAACGCTTCGCTTGACCTGCTGCGCCGGCGCAAGGCCGCGCGATCGGAGCCCATCGAGGACGCGGAGCGCTTCCACGACCACGAGCCCAACCCCGAGGCCGCACACGTTGGCGCCGAGATCCGTGACAAGGTGCGGGCCGCTCTCGCGGAGTTGAACCCGCGTGCCGCCGAGATCTTCGTCATGCGTTACTTCGACGGCTACGGAAACCGGGAGATCGCCCGCCTGCTGAACACTTCCTGGAGCACGATCGCCGTGACGCTCCACCGTACACGAGCCAAGCTGCAAAAAGATCTGAAGGGAGAACTCCGATGAACGGAAACGACACGCGCAAACCGTCGCTCGACGAAGTCCTCGACGCGATCCGGACCGACGAACCCTCGGCGGGCGAGCTCGAAGCCGCAGCCCATCGGGTGAGCGCCACCCTCGGGCTCTCCGCGGCCGTCGCGGGCGCCCCCACCCACATCGAAAACTGCGCAGGCTTCCAGGCGCTGATCCCGGCGTACCTCGCGGGCTCGCTCCCGAGCCAGACGGCGCTGCTGATCGAGGATCACAGCCGCGAGTGCATCCCCTGCCGTCGCGCTCTCATCGCGGCGCGGACGCCCAAGGCCGTTCCGGCCGAAACCACGGGCGGAAGCCCGGCGCGCCCCGCCTACACGCGGTGGGCCGCCGCCGCGGCGTTGGCCGCGGTCGCCATTCTCGGCGGCTACACCGCGTGGCAGGCCATGCCGTTTCTCGGGGGCAACCCGCACCTCAAAGTGATGCGCGTCGACGGGACGCTCTACCAGGTGTCCGCGGGAGCGCTCGTCCCGCTACGGCCCGGAATGACGGTGTCCGCGAAGGACGTCGTTCGCACCGCGAAGGACAGCGGCGCTCTCGTGATGATGGACGACGGCTCGCGCATCGAGATGCGCGACCGCACCGAGCTCGCCGTCGCCAAGCGGCGCGACGGGTCCACGGTGCGGTTGGGAGGCGGCGCGATCATCGTCGAGGCTTCGCCGCAGGGCTCGGGACATCTTGACGTCCGCACCGAGGACTGCCTCGTCGCGGTCAAGGGCACGATCTTCGCCGTCAACACCGGCACCAAGGGCTCGCGCGTATCGGTCGTCGAGGGCGCGGTGCGCGTCGCGGCGGACGGGCGCGAAAGCCTCCTGAAGCCCGGCGATCAGATGACGACGTCGAACGCCGTGACCGCCGTGTCCGTGGACGACGAGATCGCCTGGAGCAAGGACGCCTCGCGCTACGTCCAGCTCTTGAACGAGCTGGCCTCGCTGCGAAAGGACTTGAACGCCCGGGTGCCGATCCCCGGACGCCGTTACGGCTCCAAGCTCGTCGACAAGATGCCCCAAGGCACGATCCTCTACGCTGCCATCCCGAACCTGACCGAGTCGCTCGTGACGGCCAAGCAGGTCTTTGAAGAGCACGTCGCGCAAAGCGGCGCGCTGCAAACGTGGTGGACCGAGCACATGAGCGGCCCGGAGCACAAGAAGGACATGGACGAGGCCTTCGCGACGGTGAAGGAACTCGGCAGCCAGTTGGGCGACGAGATCGTGATCGCGCTCGTCCAGGCTCCCGGCGGGGGAATCCGCGGTCCGATCCTGACGGCCGAGGTCAAAGACCGCGCCGCGTTCCGCCAAACGATCGTCAAGGAGATGAAGTCCATCAAGGCCGAGGAGAGACCCGAAGCGTCGATGAAGTTCGAGGGATCGGTCGTACGCATCGAGTTCACGGGACGACATGCAGCGGCCAAGAGCGGGGGCGCCCTCGCTCCCACCCGTGAAATGACCAGCTGGGACGACTCCCCGTTCCGGGCCAAATTGAACGAAGAGTACGCCAACGGAACGTCTTGGCTGTTCGGCGTTGATCTCAAGGCGATGCTGGCCCACGGCGTCGATCAGAAGGACGCCGCGAGATGGGAGCGCATGGGCGTGCTCGACGCCGACTACTTCATCGCCGAGCGAACGGAAGGCCCCGACGGCGCCAGCCTCCACGCGGAGGTCTCCTTCGACCAGATCCGTCGCGGCATCACCGGCTGGCTCGCGGCGCCCGCTCCGATGGGTGCGGCCGAGTTCATCTCTCCCGACGCCGCGTTCGCCGCAGGAGCCATCGTGAAACGCCCCGAAGCCCTCCTGGCCGAGGCGTTGACGTGGATCGGCCCCGACGTGCCGGACCTCGAGGCGAGTAGCGACCTCGCGTCGCTGCAAGCCTTGGCGGCGACGATGGGCGGCGACGTGGCGCTCGCCTTGGACGGCCCCGTGCTCCCCATCCCGTCGTGGAAGGTGGCCATCGAGGTTTACGACGCGGCGGGCTTCCAGACGGAGCTCGTTGCCCTGATCGGGAGGATCAACGAACGCATCGCTTCAGAAGGTCACGACGGCCGGATCGTCGTCGAAAGCGAAAACGCCGGGAACCGGACCGACTGGGTCGTGCGTTTCACCGGTCCTGAAGCCCAGGGGAACACGATGCGCTACACGTTCGTGGACGGCTACCTGATCGCGGCTCCGAGCCGCTCTCTGATCGACCGCGCGATCGAACAGCGGGGGAACGCCTACACGCTCACGCGGTCGAGCGCATTCACGGCGCTGCTCCCTGCCGACGGCCACGTCAACGTTTCGGCGTTCGTCTGGGAGCACCTGGGCCCGACCGTTGGGCCGCTCGCTTCGCGGCTTGCCGGCACCGTCGCGTCCGAAGAAGTCAAAGCACTCTCGGCGATGACGGCTGAATCCGGACCTCGACTCGTGACGGCCTATGCCGAAGACGATCGCATCATCGTCAGTTCGCGCGGCGACGCCGGACTCGGATCGCTTCTCGGCTCGATGATGTCGGGGACCGGACTCGGCACCCTCGGGCACGTCCTCGATCACGCGCGCCACGCGGGAGGCCCGACTCGGCAATGACGGTTCCCGGATCGATCGAGCTCCAGGGGTTGGGCGTCCGCTTCGGCGGGCGCCCCATCCTGCAAGATCTGACGGCCCGTCTCTCGGGGCGGGCCATCGGCTTGCTCGGCCCTAATGGCGCCGGGAAGACGACGCTCATCCATACGCTCCTGGGTTTCCACAAGCCGAGCGAGGGTACCGCGCGGATGCACGGCGAGGACGTCGTCACGGGCGCGGCGCGCCTCAAAGGCTCGATCGGTTACATGCCGGAAAGCGACGCGTTCATCGCCGGGATCACCGCCGTGCGGTTCGTGCGAATGATGGGCGAGCTGTCCGGCCTTCCCGGCGAGGCGGCTCTCGAGCGAGCGCACGAAACGCTTCAATACGTGGGGCTGGGAGAGGCGCGCTACCGCACGCTCGAGGGGTTCTCGCTCGGCATGCGGCAGATGGCCAAGCTCGCGCAGGCGATCGTCCACGCGCCGAAGATCCTCTTCCTCGACGAGCCGACCAATGGACTCGACCCGCCGGCGCGCGCGCGGATGATCCGCCTCGTGAAAGAAATCCGCGATTCGGGCCAGGCCCAGATCATCCTGTCATCGCACCTGCTGCGCGACGTCGAGGAGTGCTGCGACGAGGCCCTGGTCTTGAAGGACGGGAAGATCGCCTTCCACGGCAACCTCGAAGAAGAACGCCGAGCGAACAAGAAGTTCCTGCAGGTGGAAACCCGCGGCGACGAACGCGCCTTCGCGGCGGCCGCCGAGGCCCTGGGCTGCACCTGCGCGATGCTCGGCCCGGGGCGCCTGAAGATGGTCCTCCCCGAGTCGATCGCCGTTCGCGATTTGTACAGGATCGCGTCCGAGCAGCAGCTCCAGATCCGGCGGCTCGACTACAAGCGCGACTCGCTCCAGGACATCTTCCTCAAGGCGATGGAGGAGCCCCGTGGCCATCTATGACCGCAGGTATCGTGGCTACGACGGCCCGATCACGCCGCAGAACGGCCGGTTCCTGGTTCTTCCGCGCTTCGCCTGGGCCCAGGTGTTCCGGTCGAGGCTGTTCGCCGGGTTCTTCACGATGTGCTTCGCGTGGCCGGTCGGCGCCGCGCTGTGGATCTACCTCCACCACAATCTGAAGGCTCTGGAGAGCATGGGCCTCAACCTCACCGCCCTCGCGCCGATCGACGGGGAGTTTTTCGCGACCTTCATGGGCGTGCAGTGCTTCGTGCTCGGCGGATTGCTCGCGCTTCTCGTTGGACCCGGCCTGGTCTCTCCGGATCTTGCGAACGGCGCGCTCCCGCTGTTTCTTTCGAGGCCGCTCACGCGAACCGGTTACGCCGTCGGGAAAATGGCGACGCTCGCCATCCTGATCTCGCTGATCACCTGGATTCCCGGGACGCTCTTGTTCCTCCTTTCGAGTTGGCTCGAGGGGTGGTCGTGGTTCGCGGCCAACCTGCGGATCGGCTTTGCGATCGTGATCGGGGCGGGGATCTGGATCTTGACCATCTCGCTTTTGGCTCTCGCCGCGTCCGCGGTCGCGCGGCGGAAGGTCGTCGCTCAGACGTTTCTGCTCGGAGTGATCATCTTCGGGGGGATCGCCGGCCAGGCGATCAACCAGATGTTCGACACGAAACTGGGGTTCGCGTTCGCCCTCCCCGAGCTGATGCACACCGTTTGGGAAGGCCTGTACCAGGTCCCCCTCAACGCTCAGCTCACCCCGCCAATCGCCTGGGGCATGCTCTTCATCATCTGCGGCCTGTCGATCGCCGTCCTCGCGCGGAAGCTTCGGGCGTTCGAGGTGGTGAAGTGATCGTCTTCGACAACGTTTCGAAATTCTACGGCGAGGTGTTGGGCGTCAACCGGGTCACCCTCACGATCACGCCGGGAGTCACCAGCCTCGTCGGGCCGAACGGGTCGGGGAAGACCACGCTGATGAACCTGATGACCGGGCTGTTGCGCCCGTCGCGAGGGCGCATCACCGTTGCGGGTACGCCCGTCGACCATCCCGAGCAGCTGTGCCGCAAGGTCGGCTATTGCACTCAATACGACGCGTTTCCGCCGGGGTTGACGGGGTACCAGTTCGTTCATGCGACTCTGGGACTGCATGGCTTCAGCCCGGCCGAATGCCGGGAGCGCGCCTCGCGGGCGATTGCTCGGGTCGGTTTGACCGAGGCGGCCGGACGGCGCGTGGCGGGCTACAGCAAGGGGATGCGGCAGCGCATCCGCTTGGCCCAAGCGATCGCTCACGATCCGCAGGTCGTCGTGCTCGACGAGCCGTTGAACGGCCTGGACCCGATGGCGCGCGCCGAGACGATCGCGCTGTTCAGGCAATTGGGCGACGAGGGACGCTACGTCGTGCTCTCTTCGCACATCCTCCACGAGGTCGACCTCATCTCCGATCGCGTCATCCTCGTGCACCACGGCTACATCGTGGCCGAAGGCGCGATCGCGGGCGTGCGCGACGAGATCGATGAAGAGCATCCGATGCAGGTCCTCGTGCGCTGCGACCGGCCGTCGTTCGTCGCCTCACGGATCTTCGAGCTGGACAGCGCCGTCGAGATCAAGATCCACGACGACAAACGCGGACTGCTGGTCCAAACGCGGGACGCCGACAAGTTCTACCTCCTCCTGAACCGCCTCGTGATGGAGCACGATCTCGACCTCGAGGCCGTGGCGCCCGCCGACGAAGACGTCCAGGCGGTCTACCGCTATCTGATCGAGAAGGATGGGCCCGTCTCATGACCTCCACCCGGCAGATTCTCGCCGTTCAGGCGCTCGAGCTGCGCAAGCGCTTCCTCGGGAAGCGCGCGATCCCCGTCTACCTCCTTGCACTGATTCCCGTCGTCCTGTTCGCGGGCCGCTTGGTGGCGGCGCAGCTTTTCCACTGGAACGTCGAGGCCAACCTGGCCCACGACCGGGTGATCTACGCGGCGTTGTTCCGCACCCTGATCTTGCGTTTCGTCGTCTACTTCGGCTGCGTGGCGATCTTCGTTCCTCTCTTTCGCGGCGACATCCTCGACCGATCGCTCCACTACTACTTCCTGGTTCCCATGAAGCGGCAGACGCTCACCGTGGCGAAGTACGTCTCAGGGCTCGTGGCGGCGCTCGTCTTGTTCAACGGCGTGACGCTCGTGACCTGGACGCTTCAGTACCTGGTGTTCGGCCCATCGACGCTCGCCGAGCAGCTGCTGTCGGGACACGGGCTGTTCGAGCTTTCCGCGTACCTGCTGGTCACGAGCCTCGCGTGTGTCGGCTACGGTGCGGTCTTTCTCACCGCCGGCGTTTTTTTCAAGAACCCGATCGTCCCGGCGGTCGCGATTCTCGGGTGGGAGTCGATCAACGCGTTCCTCCCCCCCGTGCTCAAGAAAGTCAGCGTGATCCACTACCTGGAGTCGTTGTGCCCGGTGTCGATCCCGCAAGATTCGGGGATCGCGATTCTCAGCGACCCCGCGTCGCCCTGGGTCGCGATCCCGGGAATCCTCCTTTTGGCCACCGTCCTCGTTTACGTCGCCGCCTGGCGGGTGAAACGCCTCGAGATCCTCTACGGGGTCGAGTAGCAACCGGCCTGCTACGATCCCGGGCATGACGCTCGCCAATCTGGACATCCGGCAGCAAGCCGAGCTCGTGTTACGCCTCCCCGCCGAGGAGCGCGCGCGATTCCTCCTCGAGTCTCCGAAACCCATGGCGCTCGTCCGGGCCCTTCCGGACGGAGACTTTCACCTGACCGTGCGTGAAGTGGGCCCCCAAGGCGCCCTCCCCCTGTTGGCACTCGCCTCCGCCTCCCAGATCGCGCACCTGCTCGACCTCGAGAGCTGGCGCCGGGATCGCTTCGATCCGGGCCGATGCGGCGCGTGGGTGGCGCTTCTCGTCGAAGCGGGCGAGGCGACCATCAAGCGCTTCGCGCGCACGATCGACGATGAGACGCTGATCCTCCTCTTCCGCCTCTGGGCGAACGTCAAGCCACTCGAGATCGACCACGAAGAACCGACCAAAGGCCACGGCATCACGGAGGTCGGCGACGAGCGCGGCTTCATCGCGCCCGACGGCGCCAACCTCTTCGCTCCCGAACGCACCGAACATGCCCTCGCCGTGCGCCGCCTGGCGGAAGCCATCTATTTCGACGACCGGGACCGCTACCTGGGGATCGTCCGCTCCGCGTTGTTCGAGCTTCCCTCAGAGGTCGAGGAAACCGCGCTGCACTGGCGCGCGAGCCGTCTCGAAGAACACGGGTACCCGACGTGGGACGAGGCTCTGTCGATCTACGCCCCGCCGGAGGCGACCCCGACCCCGCTCGCGGAGCCGCACGGGGCGAGCGATGCCCTTGCCGCGCCGCGCGCGTCGCTTCGCGTGCTCGGTTCGAAGGCGCTGATCGTCCACGCCGTCGACGCGCTGAAGCCGGAAGATCGCGAGCGCGTCCTGTTCGGGCTCATGGCCTTGGCGAACCGTGTGCTGGTCGCCGACGGCGGCGACGCCGGCTCGGTCGCAACCCACACCCGCGTCATCGAGAGAGCCGGCGCCTACGTCGGACTCGCCCTCGACGCGCGCGGCATCAGGGACGGCAACGCGGCGGCCCCCGTCTTGGCCGAGGTGTCCGTCGTCGAGTTGTTTCGCGAGGGATACGCCCTGGCCGCAGGCCTGCAAAGTCGGGCCCGCTTCATGCTGAAGAGCGGCTGGGGACGCGGCCATGCCAAGGCCGAAGAACTCATCGATGCGCCGCTGCGCGCGCGCGTCAAGGCCTTGCTGCTCGCCCGCCCGCTCTACGTCGCCTTCGCGGAGGGCGAGGAGGCGGCAGCCGCACGCGACTTCAAATCGATGGCTGAAATCGACGAGACGAAGCTGACGCTCGACCTCTGCGACGCGCTCGGCGCCACGCTCCTCACGAGCCGCGACGTAACGGCCGCGAGCCTCCTCGACGAGGAACGCCGCCCGTTCGAGGACACCCCGCGCTTTTCGACGTTGCTGCTCACCGCCCTCGCGTGGCACGCGACGCAGGGCGAGGCGCGCATCGACCGCCTTCCCACGGAACTCGTCGCGGATTTTCTCCGCACCACCGCCTCCCGCCGCACGGCCGACCCCGGAGCCCCCGGGCGCGCGATGAGCAAGCTCCTAGAGGCCCTCGAAACCGACACCGAGTTGGCGCGCCGTGCGGCCGCAGCACTCCGCGCATTCGGCACGACCTGCCTCGACCGGCTCGCCGCGGATTGCGCGAATCTCGACCCCGGAACGCCGGCGACGCCACGGGTCGTCGGGTGTTTGAGGTTGGCTTAGGCGTCAGGTGTATTTCTCCAGCAACTCCCGCGCTGTTTTTTTCCATGCTTTGAATTCATAGGCCGATCCGAACGCCATGGACGGTTTCGCGCCGGACCTCAAGAAATACTGCCGGAGACGCCCTCGCGCGCGCGCCGTCAACGCGGGGTCGTTGTTCTTTTTGCCCATCCTGAACTCGAGCTCCGCCATGTACAACTGGTTCTCCAGCCAGTGCGACTCGACGTGAACGGCGCGTTGCATGTGGGTCAGGGCTTTGTCGTAGTTTCCGACACTCAAGGGCGCGGCCGGCGCACGCATGTATACGATGGCGAGCACGCGGTCCGGACCACCGTAGAGGTACGTCGACTTGTTTTCGATCAACTGCAGCATGCGACTCTCTATGATCTTGGTGGCGTCGGCGCTGTACTTGAAATCCAGCTCCGCCAACCGCCCCGCCAGCGCGCCGTTGTAGAACAATCCTTCCTCACCCTCAGGCTTGAGATTGACGGCGGTGTTCGCGTATTCCAGGCCTTGTTGCACGTACTCCTTACGCTTGGCATCCGCGCCGTAGCAGCCCAGCCACAGGCAGGAACGCGCGGCTTCCCAGAGCCCTTCATAATCGTCCGCGTGAATGGCAATCGCTTCCTTGTACTTCCGCGCGCTGATTTCAACCGTGCTCACATCGCGAGGGTCCTTGAGAAACGCCCCCCGGGCCTCGCGCTCGAGTTGCTCGTAGCTGTTTTTGGCCTGTCGCGTGGGGTGAGGCGTAGCGGGAACCGTCTTTTCGGACACCTTGCTGCACGCGGTGAGCAGCGTGGCGCCCAGAGCGACGCCTACCGCCCAGCGGACCGCAAAGCGCACCGAAGCCGACGTGCAAGACGTGGACTTGACCTTCATGACAACCTCCCGGGAGGTCATGTTGCTCGACCACGCCTTGCGGGGCGATGGGGTGTTGACCCCGGTACCGACCGGAATCGCACGATCGCGCTCCCGGGCCGCTCCCGGGCCGGGAGCGTCAGGAGGGCGCGCTCGCGACCAGTTTGGGCATCCCACCCGCGCCGAACAGAGAGGCCAAATCGCGGCACCAAGGGGAGGCCTTGATCTTCGCGAGAGCCACCACTTCGATTTGACGCACCCGCTCACGAGACAGGCGCAGTCGCTCGCCCACTTGCGCGAGCGTTCTCGCGGCCTCGTTTCCGAACCCGAAGCGCATCCGGACGATCGTCTCCTCTCGTGAATTGAGGGTCCGAAGCGCCGACTCGACACGCTCGTTGATCTCACGTTGCGAGGCGGCCTGGAACGGGGACGGTGATTGCGTGTCGGGGAGGATTTTCGCCACGTTGCCCCCTTCGCCACCATCGACCCCGCCCTCGAGCGGCAACGGCTCCCGCACGATGGCGAGCGCGCGATCGACGGTTTCCACCGGCAGGCTCAACTGCGTGGCGATCTCGTGCGGCGTCGCGTCTCGCCCCAGGTCCTGGCTCAGTTCGCGCGCGACGTACTCGATTGTTCGCAGTTCCTCGGTCACATGTACGGGAATCCGGATCGTGCGCGACTTCTCCGCGATCGCCCGCTCGATGGCCTGTCGGATCCACCAGCATGCGTAGGTTGAAAACCTATGGCCTCGCTTGGGGTCGAACCGCTCCACCGCCGTGAGAAGCCCGAGGTTCCCCTCCTGGATGAGATCCATCAAAGGGAGACCTCGAGTCCCGTACTTTTTCGCGACATGCACGACGAGGCGGAGGTTGGCGCGAATGAGGCCGTCCCGAGCGGCGTCGAGCTCGACCTTGTGAGCGCGGATCTTGCGGAGCGTCGCCGCAGCTTTGGCGTCCGGGTGTTGATCGGTGAACTGGACGAGTTTGGCGATGACGGCCTCGAGGCGGCCAAGCGGCCACGCCGCGCCGAGGTTCGACGCGCCTTCGTCTCCGGCGAAGACGTACTCGCGACAGCTTCCGGCGAGACTCTTGGCCAACTCCTGCGTCGCGATCCGGGCGTCCGTGAGCTGAGTTGCAATTGTCACTTCCGATGATTTGTCGAGCAGCGCGGTCCGACCCGTCTCTTGCATGTAGATCTGCTGGACTGGTGACGCGGCATTTGCGGCACTGGATTTCGGAGCGTGTTCTTTCATTGAGAATCGTCCTTTCGTGAACGCCGAGCATTCCCGCGCGCCGCCACTCGAGCCCGTCGCGACGTCGCGCGATGGCTTTCCATGCTGGCTTTGGGAAGAGCGTATGGAGTTGCGGGGCCGGTGATTATTCGGTCTGAATCTCGACTGTGCCGGGCATCCCTGCGACGCTTGCTGAGTTAAGACGGGTTGTTTCACGTGTCAAGCCGCGTGCACCGTGTGCCCGAAGCGCTTGAGTCGGACTGGCGCGGGGGTCAGCCTTTTTCCGGCCATCGGCGGCACAAGACTCGACAAGCCGCCGAGTTGTCATCGACGGCCAAGACCGAAACCGCCGTTCTGTTGAACGAACTCCAATCGTCGGGCTGTCAGTTCTATCGCAACGGAAGCTGGCACACCGGTGCCGAGGCCAGGAACCACCTGCAGATGAAGCTCGACTACCTGGTCAGGCGGGGCCGCATCGCGACTTCGGAGGAATTCATCGAAAAAGCGGCCACGAAGAGCAGCATGAGCGGACAACCCTACCTGGTGCGGTGCCCCGACGAAAAGGAACTGCCGAGCGCGGCCTGGTTGGGCGAGCGACTGCGCCGCTTGCGAGACACGCGGAATCAAGGGAAATCACCTTCCGGGGGGAAGTCACCGTGACGAGGTTCCCGCCGTTTCCGCCATGCCGTATCACGATTCTGGCGTATTCTTCCGGCCTACGGGTTTGTTGAGACGGACAGGGTCTCGCGACCACCAACCAGAATCTGCGGGCAAAAAAGACCCGCGAAGGGGGATCTTTCATGAAACGGAGCATCGCACGTATCGGACTGGTTTTCGTCACGCTCCTTGGGCTGGCCGTCGGACGTAACGCTTTCGCCGGCTTGAGCGTTCAAGGGTTCGAAGACGCGGTCGGCGCGACGGATGAGGTCAAACATCCCTCGACAAAGACCTTCAAGCTCAAGGGCGGCGGCCAGATCGACCTCGCGACCCTGACCCTCGAGTTTTCCGGCAAGGCCGCCCCCCTCGGCAACTACACCGCGACGGGGACCATCAACCCTGCGACGTTTCAAATTCAGGGGACGATCACCGTCGGCAAAGTCAACTGCCTCGACCTAGACGCCGCCAAGAACGACTCGATCAACTGGATTGCCGCGTTCCAACCGGGACCGCTGGGTGACTTCCAGGCGTTCTTCACGTTCACCGGGGGCACCGGGAAGTTCGTCGACGCCACCGGGACCGCATCGGGCCCGGTCGTTCTCGACCCCGACTTCATGTTCACGATCAATCTCGAAGGAAAGATCACGTACTGAACGACCGGCGATCTTGAGGGGGCGGGGACGGATCAGGATCCTCCCCGCCCCCGTGCCCCTGGTCGCGACTCCCGGTCGCGTTGAAACGGTGCGGCTTGCCCACGGCGCAACTACAATGACCCCGACCCGATTACGGAGGGGATGCGACCATGACCGATAAGCCGCTGAAATCCGCATTCGATCTCGCCATGGACCGGCTCAAGGCGCGGGACCTCGCGGAAGGCGTCGAGGAAGCGAAGCCGTTGTCCAAGGCTCAGAAAGAAAGAATCGCCCAATTGAGAACCGAGGCGCAGGCCAAGCTGGCCGAACTCGAGATCCTGCATCGTAAGAACGTCGCCGGGACCAGCGACCCTGCGGTCCTCGCGAAGATCGAAGAGAACTACGCGATCGACCGCGGCCGAGCGGAATCGCGCCGGGACTCGGAAATCGCGAAAATCCACACAGGGAAGGGCTAGGCCCTCTCCTCCCACACCTTCGCGAGCTCGACGATCACCTTCGCGGCCCATTCCATGTCCTGGGCCGACACCCACTCGAGCCGCGAGTGGAAGTTGTGCTCGCCGGCAAAGATGTTCGGCGTCGGGAGCCCCATGAAGCAGAGGCGCGACCCGTCGGTGCCGCCGCGGATCGGATGTTCGCGCAGGGCGAGACCCGTTCGGCGAATCGCCTCTCGCGCGTTTTCGACGACTTGAGGGTGGTTGTCGAGGACTTCCTTCATGTTGCGGTACGACTCTTCGACCTTGAACTCGACGGCGGCACCCGGCCATCCGGCGACGGTCTCCTTGGCGAGCTTCGTCAGGAACGCTTCCTGCTCCCGCAGCTTCGGCGTCTTGAAGTCGCGCAGGAGCAATTTCACGGAGGTCTTCTCGACCGACGCGTTCACGACGTAGGGGTGTACGAAGCCGTCGTAGCCTTCGGTCGTCTCGGGGGCGAGACCGTCCTTGGGGAGGCGGTTGATGAAATCGGCCGCGACCTTGATGGCGTTGACCATCTTCCCCTTGGCGTAGCCGGGGTGGGTGTTGTTCCCTTGAAAGCTGATGGTGATCGCGTCGGCGGACCAGGTCTCCATCTCGATCTCGCCTTTGGTCTCGCCGTCCATCGTGTAGGCGCAGGCCGCCCCGAACTTCTTGACGTCGAAGTGCTTGGTCCCGTTGCCGACCTCTTCATCGGGCGTGAACCCGATCCGGATGGCACCGTGCGGGATCTCCGGATGCTTCATCAAGTACTCGGCCACCGCGACGATCTCGGCGACCCCCGCCTTGTTGTCGGCGCCGAGGAGCGTCGCCCCCGATGCGGTCACGATATCGCAGCCGATCTGCTCGGCGAGCGCCGGGTTGTCCTTGAATTTCAGGACCGGCTTGGGATCGTCGGGAAGGACGAGGTCTTGCCCCTGGTAGTTCTTATGGACGATCGGTTTCACTCCGGCTCCCGGCATCTCGGGGCTGGTGTCGACATGGGCGATGAAGCCGATCACCGGAACGTTCGGTTTTTTGGTGGTCGCGGGAATCGTGGCGAACACGTAGCCGTGCTCGTCCATCGCGGCGTCTTTCAGGCCGATCCCCTTCAGCTCTTTCAGGAGGTGCTTGAGCAGCTCGAGCTGCTTGGGTGTCGAAGGGTAGGTCTCGGAATTTTCGTCCGCTTGCGTGTCGAACGTGACGTAATGAAGAAAACGATCGAGACAAGCGCTGCGAAGGGATGAGTCCGACATGGGTCACCTCGTGAAAGGGAAACGCTACAAGTCGAAGATCGTACTCGCAACCTCCCTTGTCTGTCTGCTCGCGCTGCGCTAAGATGCGCCGTCGCTGCGATAGGTACTCTCGACGGGCGACGCGCGGAGTCCCGATGCTGCGTGCCCTGGGCATTATCCCAGCCCGCTACGCCTCGACCCGGTTCCCCGGCAAACCCCTCGCTCCCCTCGGAAACGGTTCCCTTCTGAGCGCGGTGTGGGGCGCGGCGCATGCGTCCTCACGGTTGACGCGCGTGATCGTCGCCACCGAGGACGAACGCATCGTCGACGCCTGCCGGGGGTTCGGGGCCGAATCGATGCTGACGTCGCCCGATCACGTGTCGGGCACCGACCGCGCAGCGGAAGTGGTCCGGCGCGTGGGCGACGGGTTCGACGTCGTCGTCAACATTCAGGGGGACGAGCCGTTCGTGACGCCAACGTGCCTCGATCGGCTCGTCGCCGCTTTCGACGGGCGGCCCGACCTCCCCATGGCGACGCTTGCCGAACCGCTTGACGACGCGGACGATCTGTTCGACCCCGGAGCGGTCAAGGTCGTCGTGGGAAACGACGGGATGGCGCTTTACTTCTCACGCGCTCCCATCCCCTTCCACCGCGGGCGGGCCGTCACGCTGCACGCCGATTTCAGGGACCAGCTTCCGGCACGACCAGACGGCCTTTCCGGCTACCAAAAGCATCAGGGGATCTACGCGTACCGCTGTTCCACCTTGTTTTCGATCACGTCGTTGCCGCCGTCGCCTCTCGAAATCGATGAGGGTCTCGAGCAATTGAGGGCCCTTTCAGCGGGCATCGGGATCCTCGTCCTTGCGTCCGATTTCCGTTCGATCGCCGTCGACACACCCGCGGACCTCGCGCGCGCCGCCCTACGCCTATCCTCACGCCAGGAGATCAACCGATGATGAAGTCCAAAAGAAGCACCAAGTACATCTTCGTCACCGGCGGCGTCGTGTCGTCGTTGGGAAAAGGGCTCGCCGCGGCGTCGATCGCACGGATCCTCGAAGGGCGTGGGTTCAAGATCACGATGCAAAAGCTCGACCCTTACATCAACGTCGACCCCGGCACCATGAGCCCCTTCCAGCATGGCGAGGTCTTCGTCACCGAGGACGGCACGGAGACCGACCTCGACCTCGGTCACTACGAGCGCTTCACGACGATGACCGCCGACAAGCATTCGAATTTCACGACCGGCAAGATTTACCAGAGCGTCATCGAGAAGGAGCGGCGAGGCGACTACCTCGGCGCAACCGTTCAGGTGATCCCCCACATCACCGACGAAATCAAAGAGTTCATCCTCAGGGTTTCCGAAAACTGCGACATCCAGATCGTCGAGATCGGCGGGACCGTCGGTGACATCGAATCACTCCCGTTCCTCGAGGCGATCCGGCAACTGAGGCTCGACGTCGGGAAGTCCAACGCCGCATTCGTCCATCTGACGCTCGTCCCGTGGATCGCGACGTCGGGCGAGCTGAAGACCAAGCCCACCCAGCATTCGGTGCGCGAGCTGAGGGCGATCGGCATCCAGCCGGACATCCTGCTCTGCCGCTGCGACCGGGCGATCCCCCAAGAGGTCAAGCGCAAGATCGCGCTCTTTTGCAACATCTCCGAGGACGCCGTGATCTCGGCCCGGGACGTCGAAACGATCTACGAGGTACCCCTGGCGCTGTCCGCCGAGGGGATCGACGAGATCATCATGAAGCTCCTCGACCTCCCGTACCGCAGGAAATCGCTCAAGGACTGGGAGGATCTCGTCCACAAGATCCAGCACCCGGTGGACGAGGTCACGATCGGGATCGTCGGCAAATACGTGAGCTACGAGGACTCCTACAAGTCGCTGAACGAAGCGCTCCTCCACGGCGGCGTGGCGTCGAGCGTCAGGGTTCGCCTGAAGTGGATCGAGGCCGAGGACATGGCCGACGGAAAGCTCGATGCCGAGTTGTCCCGGGTGGACGGGATCCTCGTCCCCGGCGGCTTCGGAATCCGGGGCGTGGCGGGGATGATCGAGGCCATCCGCTACGCGCGCGAAAACAAGATCCCTTTCTTCGGCATCTGCTTGGGCCTGCAGTGCGCGGTCATCGAGTGCGCGAGGAACCTCGCCGGACTTCCCGACGCGGACTCGACGGAATTCAACGAGGCCACGCCGCACAACGTGATCTACAAGTTGCGCGACCTCCTCGGCGTGGACGCCCTGGGGGGCACGATGAGGCTCGGTGCGTATACCGCAAACCTCGCGGCAGGAAGCGTCGCGCGTCAGGCGTACGGGCAGGATGTGGCGATCGACCGTCATCGCCACCGCTACGAGGTGAACCGGGAGTTCCTGCCGAAGCTCACCGCAGCCGGGCTGAAGGTGTCGGGGGTGTCCCCCGACGGGAAGTTCGTCGAGATCGTCGAGTACCCCGAGCACCCGTGGTTCCTGGCGTGCCAGTTCCACCCGGAGTACAAGTCAAGGCCGCTGGCGCCGCACCCCCTGTTCCGGGACTTCGTCGCGGCGTCCTATCGTCACAAGCAGGGGCGCCGGACAACGGCCGCCTTCCAGGATCAAGATGTCGTCACCGCGAATCCGCATCGCTAGCGGGGTGACCGCCGGCCCCGGCGCTCCGCTCGTGCTCATCGCCGGCCCCGACTCGATCGAAAGCGCGGCGCACTCGCTGCGGATGGCGCAAGCACTGAAGGGCATCGCCTCCGCGCGCGGCCTGACTCTCGTGTTCAAGTCGTCGTTCGACAAGGCGAACCGGACCTCGTCGGGCTCGTTCCGAGGTCCCGGCCTCGAGGAAGGCCTCAGGATCCTCGCCTCCGTCAAGCGAGAGACCGGGCTGCCGGTCACGACCGACTTCCACACTCCCGAGCAGGCCGGACGCGTCGCCGAGGTCGTCGATCTGCTCCAGGTTCCCGCGATGCTCTCGCGTCAGACCGACATGTTGGTCGCCGCCGCAAAGACAGGACGAGCGGTGAACATCAAGAAGGGGCAGTTCCTCGCCCCATGGGACGTCGGGCGCGCGGTCGCCAAGGTCCGGGACGCCGGAAACGAGAACGTCATGGTCACCGAACGTGGCGTGACCTTCGGCTACAACAATCTCGTCGTCGACTTCCGCGCCCTGCCGCGGATGCGGGGCATGGGAGTCCCGGTGTGTTTCGACGCGACCCACTCGGTCCAGCTTCCGGGCGGGCAGGGGCACGCCTCGGGAGGCGAGCGCGAGTTCATCGCCCCGTTGGCGCGCGCCGCGGTCGCGGTCGGCGTCGACGCCCTGTTCTTCGAGGTGCACGACGATCCGGATCACGCGCTGTGCGACGGTCCCAGCCAGATCCCACTCGACGCGTTTCCGGCCCTCCTCGACGGACTCCTCGCGATCGACCGTGCCGCACGGGAGCACCCGATCCCCCTGTTATGATCCCCGCTGTCATCGTCTTGGAGGATTTCCGGTGTCGCGCGAGACCGCCCGCCGTGTCCTGAACATTGAAGCAGAGGCCGTGGCCGCTCTCGCCGCGCGCCTCGACGAGAGCTTCGATCGCGCCGTCGACCTTTTGGTCGGCTGCAAGGGACGCGTCGTGGTCGCCGGAATGGGGAAGTCGGGAATCGTGTGCCGGAAGATCGCCGCGACGCTGTCGTCGACGGGCACTCCCGCCTATTTCCTCCATCCCGCCGAGGCGCTGCACGGAGACATCGGCCTGCTCGTCGCGGGCGACGTCGTGTTGGTCGTGTCGAACTCGGGAGAAACGGAGGAGTTGGTCCGTTGTCTCGAGCTCATGAGACGCGTGGGCGTTCCGATCGTCGCGTTCACCGGCCGTCCGGATTCGACGCTCGCGCGCTACGCCGACGTCCACGTCGATGTTTCCGTCGCTCGCGAGGCGTGTGCGCTCGACCTGGCTCCCACCGCGTCGACGACCGCGAGCCTCGCCATGGGAGACGCGCTGGCCGTGGCCTGCTACGAGCGGCGCGGCTTCACCGCCAAGGATTTCGCCCACCGGCATCCCGGCGGGCGCCTCGGCCGTAAGATCACGGAGGTGCGCGAGCTGATGCGCGTGGGCGATGCGGTGCCGCGCGTTCACCCTTCCGCCTCGATGGCGGACGCGGTCCACGAGATGTCGGCGAAGGGTCTCGGCATGACGTGCGTCGTCGACGAGGCAGAACGGCTCGTGGGGATCCTGACCGACGGCGATCTGCGTCGACTCTTGCTATGCAGCGACCGGCCGCTTCAAGGTCCCGTCGCCGACGTGATGACGAATAACCCGGTGACGATTTTCCCAGAGGCTTTGGCCGGCGAGGCGCTTCACCTCCTCGAGGACCGGAAGATCACATCGCTCGCCGTCGCGGACGCGACCCGGCGACTCGTCGGAGTCCTCCAGATCCACGATCTCTGGCGCACCCAGTTGTTCTAGGAGAGACACCGCATGGCAGAGGCTTCGAAGGCCGTGATCGAGCGAGCGCGGAAGGTCCGTCTGGTCCTCATGGATGCTGACGGCGTCCTGACCGATGGGCGCATCATCGTGTTTGCCGACGGCAACGAGGCGCGGGCGTTCCATGCGCGCGACGGCCTCGCGGTGCGCATCGGACAAGCGGGCGGCCTGGAGTTCGGTGTCGTTTCCGGCCGCCGCTCACCGACGGTCGCGGCACGCGCCAAAGAGCTCGACTTCGTGGAGATTCACCAGCTCGTCGCCGCAAAAGGGGCATGCGTCCTCGAGATCGCTCAGCGCCGGGGGCTGCGCCCCGAAGAGATTTGTTTCGTGGGCGACGACATCGTCGACGTTCCCGCCTTCCGCCGATGCGGCTTTGCCGTCGCCCCGGCGGACGCCGACCCGGAAGTCTTCGAGCACGTACACCACGTGGGAGTGAATGACGGCGGCCGGGGGGTCGTGCGCGAGGTCGTGGACCTCATTCTTCACGCCCACGGAAGCTGGGACGCGGCAACCGCCGCCTACCTGAAGGAGTGAGCGATGCGCTTTCTGTTGACCATCGTCATCCTGGCCCTGCTGCTTGCCATCCTCGGCTTTTCGATCACCAACCTCGAGACCTTGACCACGGTCACGCTCTGGGAAACGACCTATCGCGACGTGCCGCTCTGGTCGGTCGTGTTCTTGTCGGCGCTCGCGGGGATCGTTTCGGTCGGGATCATCGGCGTGGTGGACGGTGCTCTCGTGCGCCTGAGAAACCGACAGATGGCGCGCGAGCTGCGCCGCCTCGAGACCGAGTTGAACTTCCTGCGCACGCAGCCGTCGGCCGGTCGCCGGGAACCGGATCTTCCGGCTGACGTCGAGATCCCCGACGAAGACGGCGAGTTCGCGGCCCCGGATCGCGGCGACGACGTTCTTGTCAGCGCACCCGTTTACCGCTCCGACGACGAAGACGATCCGTATACCGGAGGTCGCGCGGTCTAAGACCGACAGGCGGGCTCGCCGCCTAAGGAATCGTGGACAGTTGGTCGGCGAGGGCGGCGGCTCGGGTTTCGCCCAAGTGAGCGCGCAGCCGCTGCAGTTCATCGTCCAAAAGCCTCTGGAATCCTTCGGGGGCATTCGCGATGCGGTGCGCGATGACGGCGCGCTTCAGCCCTTCGGGGTCCCACGATCCGTCGGCGCGAAGCTCGGCCGACTCGAACATCGCCGCAAACCCGCCGTCGAGCGCTCCGCGGCAGGAGCGCACGAAGTTCGCCGCCCCCGCGCCGACCTCGGCACGCAACGCGCGGAACAGGACGACGTGTCGTGCGTTGAAGCTCGCACTCGCCCCGTCGAAGCCCTCGGGAGGCTCGAAGGCCGGTAGCCCGGGCTCGACGTCGACCTCTTTCAACGACATGGCGAGGTCTTCGGGCGAGATGCGTGCGGTGCGGTCGAGATCGAACGACTCGCCTTCCGCCGCCGCTTCCTCCCCATGGGACGGCGGCGGATCCAGGGCGAACACCTGCGGAGCGTCGGGACACATGTCGATCTTGCACTCTTCGACTCTGATGTCGTGGACGCCCGTTCCGGGATCGCCGGGCTCGAATCGCGGAAGCTCTTCGTCGACGCCGCGGAGCGCGGCCTCGACCTCCTCGCGCGGGATCGCGACGGTCGCGTCGACCGGCCGTTTTTCCTCGGCGAGACGCCAGGGCTCGGAGATCACTTCCGCCCCATTGTCCGCTTGGGAGACAGGGATCGGGGTCGGGTCGGGGTCAGGCGCGCGCGCGGCTTCGGGCTCGGGTTCCGCTTCAATCGCAAGCTCCGGCACCTCGGTCGTCTCAGGCGTCGCTGCGAGCGGTTCCGCCGCCGGCGATGCGGCCGCAAAGGGCTCGGCGTCGAACACGCCGAGGGCGGTGTCGATGGAAAGCTCGACGGGCGCCTCGCCGACGCCTTCGAGCAGGCGGAGCGCCCAGAGAATCTGGCAGGAGCGGAAGTCCCCGAGCAGGCTCTCCCGGCAGATTTCGAGAACCGACTTGGGGGTCTTGAGCAGCGAGATCAACTCCCACTCTTCGGGCCCGACGGTCATCTTGTCGAGCACCGAGAGGTATCGGGGAAGGAGCACGAGACGCGCGCCGAGCCCACCGCACCCTTGGCGGACACGCGGCCACGACGTGACGCGGCGAACCCCCGCGAAGATGAGATCCTCCACCGTACGGTTGAGCGTGATCTCCTCGACGGTGGGCAGTTCGCCCTCGAGAAAGCAGAAGTCCCCTTCGTTCCAGCGAAACGTGTCGAAGATGATCTCGGAGAGCTGCTCCCGCACGGTGGCCTGCAGATCGCCCTCGTCGATGACTCCCATCTCGAGGAGGATCGTACCGACCCGTTTGTTCGAGAGCAGCCGGCGCGCGGTCTCCTCGCGGTCGGCCAGCGAGATCACGCCCCGGCGCAGAAGATGCGCCACCAGGCCGTCGTCGACCGCGGTCGAGGTCGCAAAGACACAGGTTCCTTCCTTGATGTGCAGCGTGCGTTCGACCGAGCCGCGCGACATGTGCAGGACTCCCGTCAACTCGCGACGGCACAGGCGGACGAGGACCTCGGGGAGGCTGGAACGTTCGAGGCGGCCTTCGATCGCCGCGCCGGGGACGGGATCCTCCGCCACGCCGACCGATTCGATGATGCCGAGAACCTGGAAGGCGCAAAGCGCCTGGTAGATCTCGAAGTTGGACAGGCACACTTCGCGGCATAAGGCGCCGACGTTGGCGCCTGCCGGGCCGGCCTGGTCGAGACGCTGGAGCAGCATCCGCTCCCCATCGCGGATATCGAGACCGTCCAAGACCTCGTGCCACTCGGGAGCGAGACGGAAACGGGCCGACGCCGGGCCCACGTTTTTCCTGATGCGCGAGAACGACTTTATCTGCCTGATGCCCTGGAGCATGATCTCGGAGGTGCGCATGCTCAGGGTGATGACCTCGTCCGTGGGAAGCGGCCCTTCGGCGAAGGCGTACTCGCCTTCTTCCCACGGGAACAGCGCGAGAACGATGCCTTTGACCTGATTGAGAACCCCCCGCACGAGATTGTCGAGGCTCAGGTGCCCGGCTTCGACCAGGAGGGCTCCGAGACGCTTCCCGCTCGAGAGTTGCGCGAGGGCACCCTCGAGTTGATCGAGAGCGATCAGTCCGTCGCGTAGCAGGAGATCTCCCAGTCGGTCGTCGGGATCTCCCGAGAGGGCGAAAACGATCCGACCGTCACTGAAGTAGATCTTCTTGGTGACCCCGCGCGAGGTGAGATTGAGCACGCCGGTCGAACGGCGACGGCAGAGATTCCACAGGAGTTCCGGGACGCTGAGCCCCTCGAGCCTCCCGTTAACGAGACTCGCCGGAAGGCCCGGTCCGTTGTGTTGATCCATGCTCTCTCGCCGGCCGGACGCGCCCGGATCACTGGCTCCCGACCCGTGCCTGGGACTTCGGGACCGATCAGGGGGTGTCCGACTCCATCGTGCAACTTAGGCCCATTACAAATTTGGTCAAGGTGTCTCGGAAACTGGCGGCCACCTCTTTGCCGCTACCGGGCCGGATCGGGGTCATCGACGAGCAAGTTCGGAATGCCGTCGACGATGGGGTAGATCCGGCGGCACGCGACGCACTCGAGGCCCGTTGCATCGGGACGCTCTTTCAAGGCCTCGCGGCACAGGGGGCAGCACAGGATCTCGAGAAGGCGTGCGTCAAACGGCACGGGGTACCTCCCTCCGGTGGAAAGAGCGCGGTATACACCGTTCGCCGCCGACCTGCAAAGCACCGCATCTATACTGCGCGTGATGTTGGCGCTTCCCGCCTCACTGCGCGAGTCGATCGGCGCCCGCGGTTCGGGACTGGTGCTTCTCGTCTTGCGACTCGGAGCTCTGGGCGACATCGTGCGCACGCTCCCGGCCGTGAGACTCGTGAGGTCCGGCCTTCCCCACGCGCGCATTCACTGGGTCGCATGGGAGCCCTGGGCTCAGATCCTGAGGGACCACCCCGATATCGACAGCGTGGTCGGACTGCCTCGATCGGAATTCCGTGCGTTCGCCCGTTCGCCGCTGACCCTTCCGGCCCTCGTCCGTGCCGTCGGAACGATCGTCTCCGAGATTCGGGCGCTCCACCCTGGACTCGCCCTCGATTTCCATGGCGACTTCCGCACCGGCCTTCTCGGTTTGAGCTCCGGCGCGCCGGTGCGCCTAGGCTACTTGGGTCATCAGCAGAAGGAAGGCAATCGCCTGTTCACGAACCTCCGCGTTCCGTCGGGGGATCGCCGCACGCCGCGCCTCGAACGCAATCTCGACCTGGTGGCCGCCCTGGGCCTCCCGGTGCGTCCCGTTCCGGACGCCGGAATCGCGATCTCGCCCGCCGATGCGAGCGAGGCGCGCGCGATCGTGCGATCGCTCGTCCCTGAGGGCGAAGCGTACGCCGTGCTGAACCCCGGCGCGAGCCGCCGGCAGGCCTACAAGAAGCCGCCGGCTCCGCTGTTCGCGGCCGCGGCGGAGACTCTTGCCGCTCGAAACATTCGACCGATCGTCGTCTACGGCCCGGGTGAGGAGGCCGATGCGGAAAGCGTGGTCGCGGGTTCGAACGGAGTGGCGCGACGCGCGCCGGCGACCACACTGAAGTCGCTCGCGGCGCTGCTTCATGGCGCCCGCGTTTTCGTGGGGGGCGACTCCGGGCCACTTCACCTGGCCTGCGGTGTCGGGTGTCCGGTCGTCGGCCTGTACGGACCCACGGACCCGATCGTGAACGCGCCGTGGAACGTCCCGTTCGTTGCACTCGCGCGGCCCCAAAGCACGCACTCTGGAATTAAGGCAAAAGACAGGGCGGTCGAAAGCTTCGAGGGACTCGCTCCCGAGGCCGTCGGCGACGCGATCCTCGAGATTCTCGCCCAGCCCCGCGGCGGGTCGTGCGCATCCTAGACGGGCGTCACGTTTCGAGTTCGCCGAGCAGGAAGCGAAGCTCCGAGGCCAACCCCTCGTGGGCGTGGGCTAACGCCCGGTCGATACCCCGACGGTAGGCCTCAATCGCCTCTTCGTTCCGCCCGAGACGCTCGTAACACAAACCGAGGTTTTTCAGCGCGGCGCCTTCATCCCCGGGAGCCAGCCGCCAGTAGGCGTCGTAGTGCTCGGCCGCTCCCGCCCAGTCTTCAGCGCGAAACAACTCGTGCGCGAGGAAATAACGCGCACGTGGGTCGGCGGGAAAGCGGTCGACCATCTCTTTTAGTTTCGTCAGGCGGGCGTCTTGACTCATGGTGTGTTGCGTCTCCATCCGATCCGGTGCGCGGCGAGCGAAAGCCGGCCCAGCCGCCGACCGCCTGCCAAGCGATGTGCGAGTTCAGCGTCCTGGCCAGAGTACACGGTGTACCAGAGGTCTTCGGATCCCGGCCCCAACGGGCCGGGCCCGCCGGTGAGCTTGGCGCACGAGCGCTCGAGGCGGCGCAACGCGGCCTGCCTCGGGCCGAACGGCAAGGGTCGCGGGGCGAACGACGCCAGGTCGAAATCGATGAGAAACACCTCGGGCGAACCATCGGCGCGGGGGCGTAGCATCACGTTGCCGAGATTGAGATCGGGGTGGATGACGCCCCGGTCATGCATCGCGCGCACCGCATCGATCGTGGCGACCAGATCGGCGCGGGTCGCCGCACCGCGAAGCACGAGCCGCGCAAGATCCTCGGATCGTTCGAGCTCCTCGAAAGCGATCGCCCCTCGCACGAAACCGCCCGTTCCGGCCTTGACGATCAACGCGATCGGGTGCGCGGTGGGGACGCCGCGAGCTTGCGCCTCGACAGAGGCCGAGAGGGTAGCGACCAGACGACGCGCGGACGGGTAGCTATCGCGCCAGACTCGCGCGAAACGCCCCCCGCGGCGCATGGCCTTCATGCGCCAACGCACGCCGGACACGCCGTCCACGACGGCGGTCGCGCCGCGCCCCGAGGCCGCGGAGCCCGAAGCCAGCGCACTCTCCCACGCCTTCCACACGTTGAGCCCGCGCGCGCAGACGGCGTCGGCCAGAGGCGCCGCGGCATACAGCGCGCAGACGCCATCCAGCCGGAGCACGAATCCCTGGGGGGGCTCGGGCCAGGTGCGAGCGATCACGAGGAGGCTGGCTTTTCGGCCGCCGGTCTCGCGGCCAGCCACGCGAAGCCGACGCCGAGCAGGTAGAGGCCGATCATCGGCAGCGCGAAAACCGTCATCGTCAGGGCGTCGCCGGAGGGCGTGATGACCGCCGCGGCGATCGCGATGACCATGACCGCGATCCGGAAGTGTCGCATCAGGAATGCGGGAGTGACGATTCCAAAACGCGAGAGCACGAGGATCACGATGGGCATCTCGAATACGAGCCCCGCACCCAACAACATGCGGCTCTCGAAGTCGAACGCCGACTGCAGCGTCAGTTGAGCCTTGAACTGCGTCCCGAGCGAAAGGAGCCAGCGGGCCGTGATCGGCAGCGCGACGTAGTAACCAAACGCCCCCCCGGCAACGAAAAACAACGTCCCCGCAACGATAAAAACTCCGCCGGCGCGTCGCTCTTTCTTGTACAGCCCCGGCGCGACGAAGCCCCAGAACTGCCAGAGGATGTAAGGGGCCGAAAGGAACAGTGCGGCGATGGCTGAGGCCTTCATGTACACCATGAACGGTTCGGTGAGCGCGATGAAAATGATGTCGCCGCCGCCCAGCAAGTGCTCGCGAATCGGCTTCATGAGAAAGGCGAGAATCCGGTCGCTGACGGCCCAACTCCCGGCGAGCAGCACGACGAACACGATGGCGATCCGAAACAGCCTCGAACGTAACTCGTCGAGGTGCTCCAGAAAGCTCATCGCCGGCTCAGTGGACGGAGCCGGGTCCGCCATCGATCGCAGGGCTGTCGGTTGGAGTTTCTGGGGATTCCGGCTCCGCGGGGGACGCGGGCGCCGCGGACGAGGTCACATCGAGGAGGACGCCTCGCGCCAGTGCCGCCGGGCGCGGCAGGGTCTCGATCGGCCGAATCGCGTCCTTGAGCTCTTCCATCCGGACTTCCCGCTCGAGGTTGGCGCGGAAATCGTTGGTCGCGCGGCGGAAATCGGCCACCGTCTTGCCGAGCGTGCGACCGATCTCCGGGAGGCGCCGCGGCCCAAAAAGGAGCAGCGCCGCGATGAAGAGCAGAATGACTTCGGGGCCGCCGATGGAACCAAACACGGGGAGAGGCTACTCGCCCCCCCGGGGGGTGTCAAGAATCGCCCGATGCGTCCCCCGAAGCCGCTCATTCGTTGCCGCGCCGCAGACCTCACCCTATACTCAGGGGGTCGTCCACGCCGTCGAGGGAGCCGCCATGACCCGATCGCCACGAGGGACCGTGGGCCTGACCGTCTTGATCTTGGCCGGGGCCTGCCTGCTGGGAGGGCTTTTCTCGGGCGGCGTCGAGGCCGAGGGCGACAAAGCCAGTTCCCAGGTGCGCACCTTCGGGCGGATCCTGGCGCTCGTCGAAGACAACTCCATCACCAAAGCGACCTCCGAGAGTCTCGTCGAGGACGGGATCCAGGGGATGTTGCACACGCTCGACCCCCACAGCAACTACCTCAACCGTGAATCGTTCATGGAGATGCGGGACGAGCAGCGCGGGATGTTTTACGGCCTGGGGATCCAGATCAACAAAAGGGGTCCCGACCAACCGCTCACCATCATCGCTCCCATCGACGGCACGCCCGCGGCCAAGGCCGGACTTCAGCCCGGAGACGTCATCTCGAAGATCGAGGGTCAGGACACCCTGGGACTGAGCGTCCAAGACGCCGTCAAGAAATTGAAGGGCGAAAAAGGGACCAAAGTCACGATCACGATTCAGCGCGCCGGAGAAAACGCGAGCTTCGACGTGACGCTCGTCCGCGACGAAATTCCCACCCACAGCGTGGCGCACGCTTTCATGGTCCGACCGGGCGTCGGCCTGGTCCGCATTTCGAGCTTCACGAGCACGACGACGAACGAGTTGGACGAGGCGCTCGAGAAGCTCAAGGGCCAGGGGATGGAACGGTTGATCCTGGACCTTCGCAGCAATCCGGGCGGCCTTCTCGACCAGGCGGTGGGTGTCGCGAGCCGCTTCATCCCCGAAGGGAAGCTCGTCGTTTACACGCGGGGCCGTATCGCCGGCTCCGATCAGGACTACACCGCCAAAGGCAAAGTGCGGACGAACGCCGCCTTGATCGTGCTGGTCGACCACAACTCGGCCTCGGCGAGCGAGATCGTGTCGGGAGCCATCCAGGATCACGACTGCGGCCTCGTCGTCGGAGAAACGACTTTCGGCAAGGGGCTCGTTCAGCGTGTGATCCCGCTGCGTGACGGCGGCGCTCTGGCTCTCACGACGGCCAAGTACTACACGCCGGCGGGCCGCCTGATCCAGCGAGACTATTCCGATCTCGACGATTACTTCCTCGACGCCGAGTTGGAAGATGACGACGCGCCCGTCGCCATCGATCCGGAAACGGCGGGTCGCGAGGTGCGCCGGACCGATTCCGGGCGCGCGGTCTACGGCGGTGGGGGGATCACGCCCGATCACGTCATTCACGCCGATCGCGAGTCCGGGTTCCTCTCACGCCTCCGCCGAGAAAACATCATGTTCGACTTTGCGGTTCGTTACGTTGCGGCGCATCCCAACTTGAAATCGGGATTCGCGGTCGGCGACGAAGGGATCAAGGAGTTTCAAGCGTTCCTCGCCTCGCGCAAGTTCACTTACGACGCCGAGGCGTTCGAGAGTTCCCGTAAGGGCATCGACTTGCGCCTGCGGTCCCAGATCGGCCGCGTGAAATGGGGCGCCGAGACGGAAAGCAAGATCTTGGTCGAGGGCGACGTCCAAGTGCAAAAGGCGATGACGCTGTTCGACGAAGCGGCCAAGTTGGCGGCCGCGGGCAAGCTCGCACGCCGATCCAGCGACGAGAAAGGTGCCCAGAGCACGGAGCTGAAGGCGGCCGTACCGGCGAGCTGACTCTCCGCCTCTCGTGTCAGTAGCCTTCGCTCATCTCCGTCTTTCCCGCGAGCGACGCCCGGTGGAACCGGCGCAGCGCGTCCACCCGCCGCGCTCGAGGAAGACGCTCCAGCGACTGAAGAAACCTCAGGGCCAAACGCGCGGCGTCATCGTACCGGCCGCGCACTTCCGGATCTTCGTCGCAGTACGTGCGTGCGTGAAAGAGATGGTAACGAAGCCATTCCCGCCGGCTCCGGCTGAGGTGCCGCCCCCGTGGGGCCAGAAAGCGCGAGAGGACGAGATCCTTGCTGACGTTGGCCTGAACCTCGAGTTCGAGGAGCGAAACGCCCCGCCCGGCATGGGCCCGCTCGGCGGTCACCAGCAAGTGGTCCAATTCCTCGACAAGAACCGCGAAGGCGTCCACGTTGTCCGAGTCGAGACCGCGCTGCGGAGGCTTCTCCTCGAGGTGCCGGATCATCGCATCGGGGTAATAGATACATGCGCGAACACCCGCACTGGTATCGCGGACGAGGAGCCGCGCCCCCACCCCCGATTCCGAGCGCACGTGGCCCTCGCCCTTCGGGTAGAGCGCGCGCAGCCCTCTGTCGCCGATCACATAGCAGCCTATGGGAAGAAGCGGTGCCCTGAGATCGTACGTTCTCCTCAAGAGTCCGTGGAGCGCAACGAGAAGGGGCTCCGAGATCATCAGCGCGAGCCCTCGGGATCGTAGACGAATGCGCCGCCCCTGAAAGAGATGCGCAAGACCGTGTAGTCCAGCCGTGCACGCACTTGCGCGAGCACTTCGCGCCTGACTTCATTCGGATCGAACGGGCGCGCCCCCTGACGCAGATCCCGAAGCCACGCGACGATGGCCTCGCTGTCTTTCGGCCCACGGCGATCGTCGAGTCGAATGCGCTGCGAGATCGCGACGTTACAGACGCCTTCGAGCGTCGCCGCCAATCGCCGGGCGCCGAACGCGGGCGAAAAACCGCGGGCGAGGAGTTCGTGGCGCGCGACCGGATCGAGCACCAACTCGAGATCGTGGACCTCGCGATAACGCCGGGCAATCCGTTCGAACTCGAGATCCAAGATCCGCTCGGCGCTCGTCGACGTCAGGCGGCTGAAATGAATCATCCGAACCCGATTCATGAACTCGGGAGACAGGGCGCGACGCAGATCCGACCGGACGTCGGCGTCGGCGCCGGCCCAGCGCGCGGCCTCGTCCCCGTACCCGATCGGCGCGGAGCGCTGCTGAAGGTCGCTGTATCCCAGGTTCGACGTGAAAAAGACGATCGCGTTCGCGAGGTTCAGGATGCGCCCTTTGTTGTCGGTCGTGGTCCCGCGATCGAGGATCGAAAGAAAAAACGTGCGCAGCTGCGGGTGGGCCTTTTCGACCTCGTCCACTAGGATGATCGAAACGGGCGCCTTCGACGCCCTCTCCTGAAATGCCGAGAGCAGCCCTTCTTCATCCGACCGGATGAAGCCGCGGGTGGCCCCGCGAAGCTCGTTGATATCAGAGGGGTACGTGTAATTGGGCCCCTCGATCGTCAGCATCGGTATTTCGACCTGCCAGACAGCCTCGAGGACCCGTCCCAAGCTCTCGACGAGGTGGTTCTTCCCGACCCCCGTGGGCCCGACCAGGAAATACCCCGGGGGCTTCCGCAAGTCGCGCGTTCCCGAGGCGCAGAGCATGAACTCGTCGCACAGCGCGGCCACCGCCGGCTCCTGGTCGACGATGATCGCGTTCATGGCGTCACGGAGCCGGTCGATGTCGAGCGTGGCGAACAACACCATGCGCTCGTAGGCCGAAAGAAGCTCGTCGCGCGAAAAGAGCGAGCCCCGGTCCGCATCGCCGCGTGCGGCCTCGAGATAATCGGAAGGCAAAGAGGCCTCGGGGGCCTTTGGGTCGGCAATGACCGTGTCGGCAATGACCGCGTCCGCGACCGCGGCCATGAGCGGGACGCGCGTCTGGAGATCGTGCCCAGCCGGTGCCGACGGGGAAGCCTCCGCGTGCATCGTGCGCAGGATGTCGGCGTACAGCGGGAAGCGGTCGGCGCACTGGCGAAGGAATCCGACCTCGTCCTCGAGGGGCAGCATCAACAGCTTGTTGAGCCGGAAGAACTCGCGGAGGCGGCGGTCCTCGGCGAGAAGCTCGAGCGCCTCGCCGGCGGCGCGGTAGGCGCGGGCGCCCAGCTCACCCAACTCGTAACCCTTCACCTTGCGAAGTCCAAGGAATCCGAAATCAAAGAGCGCCTTGTCGCCGATGACACGGACGTCGTCCGGCAGGCGTCGGATCTTGTAGAAGACCTCTCCCCCGCCTCGACGCTGCTCTTCGATGAGCTGGCCGACGAGGGACGACAGCAAGAGGCGATCCGACTGCATGATGCGGGCGATGCGATCGTCGGTGTAGACGTCGGTCAGTAACAAGGAGCATCCGGTGAGGACCCGCACGAGGTGCTTCAGTTCAAGTCCATCGACCCCGTAGGCCCCTGCGAGGAGCCGGGCGGACGCCCGCAACCGCGCCTCGAGAGTCTCGGCGTCAAAGGCCTCGATCGTCCTTTTCGGTCCGGTTGCCGAGTCCTCGCCCATGCCGCTCCCCTGGTCGCGCGGAAGGCGCCTCACCTTACGCGTACAATGCATGTGCCACCGGCCGGTGGGCGTTGCAACCTCTTTCTACAGTGACTTTAGATCGATCGCGGCTCCCGGACCGCGACGGGAAGTGTCATCTCTCCGCTCGAAGGGTGCCCTAGAAAGACAGCACCACTGACCCGACGGAATCAATGGGATTGGCCTCCGCCTGGGGGCTCGTCCCCTTGACAGGCCAGTTGGCCGGTCCTAAACTGCTGGCACTCGCAAGCTGCGAGTGCTAACAAGAGCCCTTAAACGCAAGAAAACAAGGGAACTTCTCTGATTCACGGAGGTTCGTGACCATGAAGATGAAGCCGCTCTACGACAGGATTCTGATCAAGAGGATCGAAGAAAAGGAACAGAAGAAAGGGACGATCATCATCCCTGACACCGCGAAGGAAAAGCCGATGGAGGGCAAAGTCATCGCGGTCGGCGCCGGTGCGGTCAACAAAGAGGGGAAACGAACGCCTCTCGAGGTCAAGGTCGGCGATCGCGTGCTGTTCGGTAAGTACGCGGGCACCGAGATCAAGATCGACGACCAAGAGCACGTGATCCTTCGCGAGGACGAAGTCCTCGGCATCCTCGAGTAAACCCCGCCCCATTTCCGGCGACGTCAGTTGCCCAACTTTCATTTGGAGGTCTAAGAACAATGTCTGCTAAGAACATCACTTACGCCGAGGACGCCCGCCAGGCGATGCTCCGCGGCGTCAACAAGCTTGCCGATGCCGTCAAAATCACTCTCGGCCCCAAGGGCCGCAACGTCGTCTTGGAGAAGAAGTTCGGTTCGCCTCTGTCCACCAAGGACGGCGTGTCCGTGGCCAAGGAAATCGAGCTCGAAGACCCCCGCGAGAACATGGGCGCCCAGCTCGTCCGCGAGGTCGCGTCCAAGACGTCGGATGTCGCCGGCGACGGCACGACGACCGCGACGATTCTCGCCCAGGCGATCTTTCGCGAAGGCGTGAAGGCCGTCACGGCGGGCGCGAACCCGATGGACGTCAAGCGCGGCATCGAAAAGGCCGTCGAGTACGCCTCGGGTGAGATCAAGAAGCTCTCGCGTCCTGTCGTCGGCAAGGCGATCAGGCAGGTCGGGACCATCTCCGCGAACAACGACCTGTCGATCGGCCAGATCATCGCCGAGGCGATGGAGAAGGTCGGCAAGGACGGCGTCATCACGGTTGAAGAGGCCCGCGGGCTCGAGACGTCGCTCGAAGTCGTCGAGGGCATGCAGTTCGATCGCGGCTACCTCTCGCCCTACTTCGTCACCGACGCCGAGCGGATGGAAGTCGTCCTCGAGGACGCCTACATCCTGATCCACGAGAAGAAGATCTCCTCGATGAAGGACCTCCTCCCCGTTCTCGAGCTCACCGCGAAGTCCGGCAAGCCGCTCGTGATCGTTGCCGAGGACGTCGAGGGCGAGGCGCTCGCGACGCTCGTCGTGAACAAGCTGCGCGGCACGCTCCACACCGCTGCCGTCAAGGCGCCGGGCTTCGGCGACCGCCGCAAGGCGATGCTCGAGGACCTCGCGATCCTGACCAACGGCAAGTGCATCACCGAAGACCTCGGCATCCGGCTCGAGAACGTCAAGATGGACGACCTCGGCCGCGCCAAGAAAATCGTCATCGACAAGGAAAACACGACGATCATCGAAGGCGCAGGAAAGTCGAAGACGATCGAGGGCCGCGTCAAGCAGCTCCGCAACCAGATCGACGAGACCACCTCCGACTACGATCGCGAGAAGCTCCAGGAGCGCCTCGCCAAGCTCGTCGGCGGCGTCGCGGTGATCAAGGTCGGCGCGGCGACCGAGTCCGAGATGAAGGAAAAGAAGGCCCGCGTCGAGGACGCGATGCACGCCACGAAGGCGGCCGTCGAAGAGGGCATCGTCCCCGGCGGCGGCGTGGCCCTGATTCGCTGCATCCCCGGCCTTGACGAGCTGATCAAGAAGGAAAAGAACGAAGACATGGCCGTTGGCATCCGGATCGTGAAGCGCGCGATGGAAGAGCCCATCCGCCAGATCGCGAACAACGCCGGGTGCGAGGGTTCGGTCATCGTCAACCAGGTCAAGGACATGGAAAAGGACAAGGGCTTCGACGCGCAAAACGAGAAGTTCGTCAACATGCACGAAGCCGGTATCATCGACCCGACCAAGGTCGTGCGCTCCGCTCTCCAGAATGCGGCATCGATCGCGAGCCTCATGCTCACCACCGAGGCCGTGATCAACGAGATTCCGGAAGAGAAGAAGGCTGCGGGCGGCCAGGGCATGGGCGGCGGCATGGGTGGCGACTTCTGATCGACGCGTTCGGGCGGTTTGAACGCCCGTTGACATAGACTCAAAACCCGGCCCCTTTGGGGCCGGGTTTTTTTTGGAGCCTTCGTGATCCCCGAGACCGGAAGCCAAGAGCGAATCCGCGTCGTCGCGGCCCTCACGCTGATTCAGGTGTTTTTTGGCGTCCACTACCTCGCCGGGAAAATCGTCCTCCACGAAATTCCGCCGCGGGCTTGGGCGGTGCTCCGGGTCGCCGGAGCGGCGCTCCTGCTGCTCGCGCTCGTTCGCGCGCTCGGTCGCCGCTTTCCGCGGGCGCCGCGCGATCTCGTCCTGCTCGCGGTGTTTTCGATTTTCGGCGTGGCGATCAACCAGGTCTGCTTCGTCGAAGGACTGTCGAGAACCACGGCGATTCACTCCGCGATTATCAACACGCTGATCCCCGCCTGGACGCTGTTTTTTGCGGTGATCCTGGGTCGGGAGGCGCCGACGGCACGCAAGGCGGCGTCTCTCGTCCTCGCCGTCGCCGGAGTCCTTCTTGTGATCCGGCCGGAGCGCGCGTCGTTCTCCTCGGCGACGTTCGTGGGCGACTTGCTGACGATGCTGAACTCGATGTCGTATTCTTTTTTTCTCGTCGTCTCGAAGCGAACGATGCACCGGGTGGACGCGCTCGCCGCGACGGCGCTGATGTTCGCCTTCGGCGCCGTTCCCATCGCGCTGTTCGGCGGTTCCGCCTTAGCCCGGTTCAACTTTGGGTCGGTTTCGGGGGTCGCCTGGTTCTGGGCGGTATTCATCGTCGTCTTCCCCACGGCGGGGGCCTACGTACTGATCTCGTGGACGCTCGCCCGCGCCGAGGCTTCGCTGGTCGCCCTGTTCGTCTACATGCAACCCGTGATCGCGACGATCCTCGGCATCGCGTTCCAGCACGAGTCGCTGACGATGCGCACGGTGGCGGGCGCCCTGCTCATCTTCGCTGGCGTGTATCTCGCTCTCGGGCTACCGCGCCCAGCGGGTCTTCGCCGCGCCGCTCCGGCCTCGTGACGGGAAAATAGGGGGGAGGACAAATTGGGGACAGTCCCCTTTTACTTACAGAGCTTCCGAATGCGAAGCTCTGTAAGTAAGGCTCTTCGCGGGTCACAGTGGGTCCTTTTTCGCACCTCGACTCAGCGGATCAAGGAAAGCGG
>JANMVW010000348.1:0-9170 GCA_031393555.1 Acidobacteriota bacterium | reverse complement strand
CTCGGGGAGTTTCTCGTCGAGCAGGTGGACGGCTCGGCCGTCCCCGAGGGTTTCTTGCAAAGCTCCCCGGATACCGCTTTGCCGCGAAAAAGGGGTTTGCCTTCCTCTCAAGACTCCGATGACCGAACGCTAATTCGCGGGGCCGCGTCCGAGGGTCGCCTCGATCGCGCGCAGTTCTCCGAGCCACCGCCGCGCTTCCTCCGTTTTCCCACCGCGCCACGCCAGGCGAGAAAGCTCGTAGCGGCATTCGAGATTCCTCGGGTCGGCCGCGGCGGCACGAGCGAGGGTTGCGAAGGCTTCCGCCTCACGCCCTTCCGCCAGGTCGAGTTTGGCAAGTAGGGTGAGTGCCTGGGGCTGGTCGGGTTCCATCGCAAGCACGTCCCCGATCTCCTCGCGGGCAATTGCGGTTGCGCCCAATTCCCACTCCGTGCGCGCCACCAGAAACCAGACGAGCGCGTCGCCCGGCGCGAGCTCGTGCGCGGCGCGGTACGCGGTCAGGGCGCCTTGCGGATCGCCGATCCGCGCGCGCAGATTTCCGAGCAGGGCGAACGTCTGGGCGGACGGCGCCCCCTTCGAGGCCGCCAGGTATTCGCCCAGCGCCGGGGCCGTGTCGCCGCATCGCTCGAGGAAATACGCCCTGTAGGCCCGCGCCTCGGCCGCCAGCGCCGGGTAGGTTGCGATGACCCGCTCGAAAAAGCCGAGGGCGTCCTCCGGCGCGTCGGCGGAGCGATACGCGGCCGCGGCGGCTCCCAGGGCGTCGCGGCACGCGGGTTCGTCCGGGCAGTCCGCCGCGAAATCGCGGCCGGCGTCGCGGCATCCGTTCAGACCCAACGCGAGGAGGAGGACGGCCACGGTCGCTGCGGCCGGCACCGGGTGCGGGGTCATCGTGGCCGGACCGCGCAGCAGGACCCGCGCGAGAAGCCACAGCGAAACGGCGACGCACAGGAGGGCGAACGCGTCGCGGCTCGCGGCGTACGTCGTCGTTTTGCCGGAGGAGAGCGCCACGGTGTCGGTCAGCACGCCCGCGACCGAGATCGTCCCACCGCGCGCGCCTGTCAGCACGCTCCGCAATCGTCCCTGCGGATCGATGAAGCCGGAGATCCCGGTGTTTCCCGCTCGCACGTAGGCGATCCGGTTTTCGATGGCGCGCAGCATGCACACACGAAGCAATTGTTCCTGGATGACGCCACCGACTTCTCCCTCGCTCGTCAGATTGACGAGGAAACGAGCGCCCTGGCGGCTCGCCGCCGCGACGAGCGACGGGTAGGTGTTCTCGACGCAAATCAAGGCCGCGAAGGGGAGCGTCCCGCCTTTCCACGGGAGCGCGAGCAGCGTCATGTTCCTGCCCGGCGTCCCCGTCGCGAGGAAGCCCCAGGCCTTGCGGATCACCCCCCGGTAGGCCCTTTGAACCTGCGGGGCGAGGACCCCAACGGCCCGATCAAGCGGCACGTATTCCGAAAAAGGAAAGAGGATCTGCTTATCGTACCGGCCGCGAAGGGCGCCCAAGTCATCCACGAGAAATGCCGAGTTGGTCGTCCGTCCGACCAGACCCTCGGCGCGGCCCAGCGCGCTGACCAGAATGGGCGCCTGCTTGCGTGACGCGAGCCAGCCCAGATCGTCGAGATACGCCGCCTTGCGGTGGATGTCGTCCAAGATCGCGTTTTCGGGCCACACGATGAGGTCGGCGCTTCCGGCGGGAACGCCCTCGTCGGTTTGGTAGAGCTGAAGCAGCGAGGTGCCCAGGAAGTTGCGCACGGTGTGCGCGACGTTGGGTTGCACGATCGCGAGCCGGGGCCCCGGCGTGTCGCGCGCGGTGGCGAGTCTGAAAAATCCGTACCCGAACGCCCCGACGAACGCCGCCGCGATGACGATGACCGCAACGACGATCCGGCGTTCGCGTAAGAGGATACGCGGTCTCCACGCGGCGTCCTTCAAGATGAAGTAAGCGTCGGCGAACAGGCCGTTGACCGCGGCGACGAGAAACGAGATCCCGTAGACGCCGGTGATGTCGGCGAGCTGCACGAGGGGTGTGAAGCGCGCTTGAGAATAGCCGAGCGAGAACACATCGAAGTGGCCGGTCGCCAGAAGCAGCCGCGCCCATTCCACGGCGACCCAAACGAAAGGCAAGGTGATCGATCGCGGGATCCCCAATCGTTGGATCGGCCGCACGATCAGGGGGAACAGGACCCAGGCCGGGACGAAAAACAGAGCCATCGCCGGCGGCACGAACCAGCCGAACCGGAACGTCATCTTGTAACAGAGGATCCAGCAGATGTACCCGACGAACAGGAAGTAGAGCGGCGAGACGTTCGGCCGTTTCGGGTCCATGTAGAGAATGGCCCACGGGACAAGTGCGACGTAAGGCAAAAACGCGAGAGCGGGCGCCATCGCGTAGCCGCAAAACAAGCCGACGCCGAGGAGGGCGAGCCCGGTGCGAATCGCGAACATCCTGGAGCGGAAGTGCAAGGAAAGCCCCTCGAATCGCCCAGTCTATGTCTCGTATCCCTGACGAACCACAGCGGCGAGGACGAAGCCGGCCGCTTCCAGTCCGCGGCGCACGGCGGACGCGATCGCGGCGGCGCCATTTGTGTCGGCATGAATGCAAATCGTCTCGCAGGCGCCACCGGCGGCGAGCCGGAGCGCCTGAGCCGTGGCCGTTTTGGGATTCGTAATGAGTGCGCCGGCCCGCGTGCGTGGAACGAGCGACCCATCGCCGGAGTACGCGCGGTCGGCGAAACCCTCGGCGGCGACGCGGAAGCCCCGCTCGGTCCAGACGCGAAGCGCCGGCGATCCCGCAAGGCCGACGAGGACCAGCGTCGGAGACACCGAGGCGACGCCCGCGGCGATGGACAGCGCGATGTCGCGAGCCGCCCCGGCGTCGCGGTAGAGGGCTCCGTGCGGTTTGACGTGCGTGACGCGGGCACCCTCCGCTTCCGCGGCGCGAAGGAGCGCATCGACCTGCGCCGCGATCGAGAGCGACAGTTCGCTGGAGGAGAGATTCAAGGTGACGCGCCCGAAACTTTCACGATCCGGGTAGCTCGGGTGCGCGCCGATCGCGACGCCGTGACGCAAGGCCAGGCGCAAGGCCTCGCGCATCGTGGATTCGTCTCCGGCGTGCCCGCCGCACGCGATGTTCGCCGAGGTGATGTGCGCGTAAAGCGGATCTTCGCCCGGCCCCTCGCCGACGTCGGCGTTGAGGTCGATCAGACGATCAAAAGAAGAGGGCATCGAGCGCCTCCCGCTGCGCGCGCAGAATCGCCCGCGCGGCCGCGATAGAAATGGGCTCGAAACGCATCGTGTCGCGCGGCCCGACCCCACCCAATCGCGCGAGGTCGGCGGAGATCACGTTGGCGACCTTCGGATAACCGCCGGTCGTCTGATGCTCGACGAACAACACGATCGGGAGCCCGCCCGGGGGGACCTGGATCGCTCCCGAGAGCACGCCTTCGGTGGCGAGCTCCCGCGCCTCGGCGAGCCGGATCGGCGGCCCGGAGAGCCTGATCCCCATCCGGTCGCAGGCCTCCGCGACCCGCCACGGCGTGTCGTAGAAGGCGGCCCGGGTTTCCGGCGCGAACCAGGTCGCCTGCGGCCCTTCGGTGGTGCGGAACGGTTCGCCCTGGCGGTAACCGGGGATGCTCGACGGATCGATCTCGCGGTTAAACGGAGCGCCCGCGCGTGCCGCGCCGATGAGCAAGCGGTCGTCCGCGCGCAGGGCCCTCCCCTCGAATCCGCCCATGCCGGTCAGCAGGTGCGTCGAGGCACTTGCAAAAACCAGCGGAACCGCGATGCCCCCGGCAACGCAGAGGTAGGAGCGTGCGCCGCCGTTCAGCGCGCCGCAGACCAGCGTGTCGCCCGCCCGCGCCCGGCAGGGTGTCCACGGCGCAACGGATCGATCGCCCAGGCGTGCCCCCGGGTCGGAGCCCGTGAGAGCGAAAATGACCTCGGCCTCGAACAGGAAAGATCCGCCGAGCATCGTCATCTCGAGCCCGGGGGCGTCGTCGCCGTTTCCCACGAGACGGTTTCCGATCCGGAGCGCCAGCGTGTCGGCGGCTCCCGACGCCGACACGCCGGCCGCCGCATGACCGGGCCTCCCGAGATCCTGCACCGTGGTGAGGAATCCCGGCGCGATGACCCGCAGAGCGCTCACGAGCCACTTCCCGTGACAACGAATCGGACGTGATCGCCCGGCGCCAGCGTCGCGGGATTCTCGCGCGTGGGATCGAAAAGAACGACGTCGGTCCTGCCGATGATGTTCCAGCCGCCTGGGGAGCGCAGGGGATAGATCCCGGCTTGCGCCCCCGCGATCGCGACGCTCCCCGCGGGAACGTGGGAGCGGGGGGCCTCGCGGCGCGGCGTGTGGAGTCGCTCCGGCAGCCCGGCCAGGTACGGAAACCCCGGTGAGAAACCGACGAAGCAAACGTCGTAAACGGACCCCGCGTGAGCCCCGATGACATCGCCTTCGCTCAGGCCGGTGGCGCGTGCGACCTCGGTCAGATCGGGACCATGAGAGCCGCCGTACCGAACGGGGATCTCGAACAGCCGGCCTGCCCGCAGCGCTCGGCCGGACAGGCTCCCCAAGCGGCATTGGATTTCCCGTTCCAGCTCGGCGGGGTCGCAGCGCATCGGATCGAAGCGGATCAGCAGGCTCGCGTAAGCCGGGTGAAGGTCGACGATCGCCTCCGGCGCGTCGTTTGAAAGCCACTCGTAAAGGCCGCGCGCCTCGTTGCCGGCGGCCTTGGTGATCGCGTCGTCGAAAACGACGAGGAGGGCGCAATCGCTGGCGTACACGAGACGAGCCACTTCTCGCCCTCCGGGAACTCTCTTGCGTCCCCGCTGTCTCACTCAGCTGACGACGGAGGACAAAAGGCCATGCGCGATCCGCGATTCTACCAAATCGCCGTGTTGGGCTCGCTTTTGACGTACGGCCTGATCGGCCTCGATTTCGAAATCGGGACGACGCAGGTGGTCGTGACGGTCGCGGCCGCGCTTCTGACCCAGGCGGTGGCCTCGCGGGTCGTGGGCGTTCCACGCACGGAATGGAAAAGCGCGCTGATCTCGTCGCTGTCTTTGTGCCTGCTGCTGCGCACCGGCGCACCGTGGCTGGCCGCCGTCGCAGCGATCGTCGCCGTCGGCAGCAAGTTCGTCGTTCGCGCCAGGGGAAAGCATATCTTCAACCCCACGAACCTCGGGTTGGTCGCGATGCTTGCGGTCACGGATCGCGTTTGGGTCTCGTCGGGCCAGTGGGGCGGCACCACGACCTTCGGCTTCCTGTTGGCTTGCCTCGGGACCGTCGTCGTGACGCGGGCGCGCCGTGCCGACGTGAGCTTCGCATTTTTGTCCGCGTGGGTCGCGATCCTCGTGCTTCGTTCGCAGCAACTGGGCGAACCGATGACGATCCCTTTGCATCGACTGGAGAGCGGCGCCCTGCTCCTGTTCACGTTTTTCATGATCTCCGACCCGAAAACGACGCCGGACGCCCGCTCGGGGCGGATTGTGTTCGCCGTCCTCGTCGCGGCGTTCGCCTGGTTCGTGCAGTTCAAGTTGTTCCGCCCGAACGCCCTGTTGTGGTCGCTCGCTGCGGCCTCGCCGCTCGTTCCGTTCATCGATCGTCTGCTCCCCGCGAAGCGCCACGCGTGGGAGCGGTCGGCTTTTTCCTTTTCCACCCGGAGGTGGGCCATGAAACGTGCGCTCGTTCTGACCGCGGCGATACTCGCCGGATCCGCCCTCACCGCAGGAAACGCCGAGGCGTTCTGCGGATTCTATGTCTCGAAGGCCGACGTGAAGCTGTTCAACAAGGCCTCCCAGGTCGTGATGGTGCGCGACCAAGAGCGCACCGTGCTGACGATGGCGAGCGACTACCGGGGCGACCCGAAGGAGTTCGCGCTGGTCATTCCCGTCCCGACTTCGATCACGCGTGAGCAGATCCACATCGGCGACCCCGCAATCGTGGAACACTTGGACGCGTACTCGGCGCCGCGCCTGGTCGAGTACTTCGATCCGAACCCGTGCGAGGCGGCGCGGCGGGAGCGCGATTTCAAGATCGCGAAGAACGCGGCGGCGCCATCCGCGATGGGTGCTGCGGAGTCCCGCGCGAAGAGCTTGGGCGTACGCATCGAAGCGCGCTACACGGTCGGGGAATACGACATCCTGATCCTTTCCGCAGCGCAAAGCGGCGGCCTTGCGACCTGGCTTCGAGAGAGCGGCTACAAGGTGCCCTCGGGGGCGGCCGAAGTCCTTTCGAGCTACATCGCTCAGAAAATGCGCTTTTTCGTTGCGAAAGTGAACCTGAACGAGCGCGCCAAGCTCGGCACGGTGAATCTGCGGCCGATTCAGATCGCCTACGAATCGCCGAAGTTCATGCTCCCCCTGCGGCTCGGGATGGCCAACGCCGATGGGGCGCAAGAAATGTTCGTGTATGCGCTAACCCGAAACGGTCGAGTCGAGGCGACGAACTACCGCACGGTCAAGATCCCGAGCGACAGGGAGGTGCCCGAGTTCGTCAAGGAGGACTTCGCACCGTTCTACAAAGACATGTTCAAGGCCCAGGCGAAAGCCCAGGGCGGAAACGCGGTCTTCGTCGAGTACGCGTGGGACATGGCGTGGTGCGATCCCTGTGCTGCCGAGCCGCTTGCGAGCGGCGACCTTCGGAGTCTCGGCGTGTTCTGGCTTCAAGAGGGCGGAGGCGTTTCGGACGTCTTCCTCACTCGGCTGCACGTCCGGTACGACAAGGCGCATTTTCCCGAGGACCTGGTCTTTCAGACGACGGGAAACATCGAGAATTTCCAGGGGCGCTACGTTTTGCGCCATCCCTTTTCGGGCGAGGCGATGTGCGAGGAGGCCCGAACCTACCGTAAGGACCTGCTGGCCCGTCTGAATGCTCAGGTTGCGACGCTGGCGGAACTCACCGGGTGGCCACGGGACACGATCGTCGCTCGCATGGATCTCACCCGAGTCCAAGCCCAGGTTCGCCTCGATGGCGAGCCTTGGTGGCGAGGTCTTTGGACGCCGTGAACTTTCAGGTGCCGCGATCCCCGGAGCAACGTAGAATCTCGCGCGAGGTGCCCCTATGAACTTGAGGCGATGGGCGGTTGCCGCCTTTCTCGTGTCCGGTCTGGTTCGCGCGGCGGATCAATCCACCCCACCCGTTCCGATTTCCACCAATCCGGCGGACTCGCCGCCGCGGTTCAAGACCGGGAAGGTGTTCGCCAGCACGGAGGCCAACGTCCCCCCCGCCCTCGGGCCGCTTCCGGCCAAGGTCTTGGTGATCGTCTTCAGCGACTTCCAATGCCCGGTCTGCCGGCGCTCGGCCGATGCCACGGATCAGATCGCCGAAGAGTTCCCGGGTGAAGTGCGCGTCGAGTTCTGGCAACACGCGCTCGCGAGCCACGCCGGAGCCGAAAATGCCGCGGTTGCGTCCCTCGCCGCGCAGCGGCAGGGGATGTTCTGGGAGTACCACGACGAGGTGTTCCGCAATCAGTCCGCCATCGACCCCGCGAGTCTCCTCCGGTATGCCGAGGAGCTCGGGCTGAACATGGACCAGTTCAACAAAGACTACGCCGACGCCGAGCTGCGCGTTCGGGTCAAGGCCGAGGGTGCCTTTGCCGAGCAGTTCGGCGCGGCGAGCACTCCGGCGTTCATGATCAACGGCAAGGTCCACGTCGGCTGGGGCAGCTGGTCCGGCTTCCGCGGCGACGTCGAACGTGAATTGGTCGAGGCCCGGAAGCTCGAAGCGCAAGGGATCCCCGTTGAGCAAATCGCCGAGCAGCGCGCGCGCGCGGTTCTCGAAGATGCCGTGCTGTTTGGCGCTTACCGCGACCAAGCGCTTCGCGTGCCGCCCGAAGTGCCGAAGAAGAAAAAAAAGAAGAAGTAAGCCGAGGCCTAAGGCGCAGGCGGGCTCGTGGCGTCCCGATAGGGACGGCCATTTCGATAGAGCGCGGCGCGAGAGAGAATCTCATCGACGAGCGCCCCTTGTTGGGACGCGCGGGCCAAGGCCGCCGCTTGTTCGGCCGTGGCTACCGCTTCACTGAAACGCCTCGCTTCCGCGTACGCCGCGGCGAGCGTGTCGAGGCAGCCGACGTTCTCGCGGCCCGTGACCGCACAGGCCCGCTCCGCCAGGCGAACGGCTTCCTCGCCGTTGCGGAAGTGCGGGTCGCCGTTGGTCGCGCGGATCAATGCGAGGTTGGTGAGCGCGCTGACCGAATCCGGCTTGATGCTCAGGGCCCGTTCGTAATGCGGAAGCGCCTCGGTGAGCCGGCCCGTCTGCCGCAGCGCATTCCCGAGATTGTTGTGCACCTGCGCTTGATCCGGTTCGAAGCGTAGCGCCTCTTCGTAACGAACGATCGCCTCCTTGAGTCGGCCCGCGTGCGTCAAAGTCAACCCCAGGCTGTTGAGCGCATCGACGTAATCCGGCCGGGCGAGCAGTGCGAGCTCGAAGTGCCGGATCGCCTCGTCGTTTCGTCCCAGGTCGCGCAACGCGAACGCGAGGTTGTAGTGCGCTTCGGCAACCAGTTTTGGGTCCTTCGCCGACGCCGTGAGGAGGGTCACGATCGTCGCGTAGCGCTCCGCGCTTTCCGCCAGGCGATGTTCGTGGCGCTCGATTTGGGCCAACTGCTTGTGGGCCGCGACGAGCCCCGGCCGCGCCGCCACGAGGTCTCGCAGTTCGCTCTCGGCCTCGCGGGCGCGGTTCGCGTGAAACAGGGCGTTCGCGGTCCGGAGACGCTCGAAGCTCGGCAGGAAGTCTTTCGGGTCCTCGAGCCCAGGAGTAAATGCGGATGTTGCCGGCGTTGCAACTCCGCCGACGTAGCCCAAAGATTGCAACCGCCTCACCGCGTCAGGATCGGCGCTCGCGGGAGCCTCTTGGGGGGCGGCCGCCTCCAGCTCTTGCAGCATCTCCTCGAGCCGGTCCCGCAAACGCTGGGCGGTCGGCTGCTCCTTGTCGAAGAGGTTTCTCGTTTCCGCGGGATCGTTCGACAGGTCGTACAGCTCCTGCCGTGGAGCCCGGATGTACTTCCACGGTCCGGAAACGACGGCGTGGAGCGCGCTGCACTCGAACTGCGTGGCTTCGAGCGACTCGCAATAGAGGGGGCGCGCGGCCTCCCGAGCCTGACGTCCTTCCAGCCCGGCGCGCAAGCTCGTTCCTTGGACTCGCTCCGGAGTCTTCAATCCCGCGA
>JANMVW010000346.1:0-3933 GCA_031393555.1 Acidobacteriota bacterium | reverse complement strand
CTCGAACGCCAGCGCCACGAACGGCTCACCCAGGCCGGCACCAAGAAGGCGCGCCAGGGCGTCGGGATTCTCGAGCGCCTGCGCGAACTGATCGATCGACTCCCGATGGGCAGCGGCTTGATCACGAATCACGCGCCGAAGCAAGGAACGTCCCTTCGGCGGGGTCGGCGCCACGAACACAGACAGATCGACGTAGTCGATGGGGCAGTCCCCCTCGATGAACACGGCCTCGGAGTACTCCCGCATGAAGTCGCTCGTGAAGAACGCGTCCGGGTTCGGCTCGGCGAAACGGTAAAGCGACACGGCGCCGGCACCTGCGCCTCGGTAGCGACGAAGCTCTGCGTGGGATTTCGGGGCTGACTCTCGCACGTTACGATGCTTCACCTCGCGCTGCGCGCGAACGCAGATGGCGAACGCGACCTCGGCGTGGAGCAACCGCTCGATGAAAGTCGTCTTGCCCGCGCCAGCGGGGCCGGTGACGTGTACCAGGGCTCGCTCCCTCATAGGCCCAGTTCCCTGCCGAGCACCTTCGTAACGAATCGCTCGCCCGCGCCTTCGGCGGCGATCATCTTGCGAACGCGCTCCTTCACCTCGGCGGCGCGGCCGTGTCGCTCGGCGGCTGCGAGCGTGGACCGGTACGCCTCCCACACGTCGACGCTGGTGATCTCGTAGCCGTAGCCCTGGACGAGCCAATAGAGCGCGAGCAATCCGGCACCCACCGCGAATGCCGCCTGCTTTTCCGCGTAGTCGCGTGCGGCGCGTGTGAGCGTCTTGGGGTCACACGGTGTGCGGATGGCGAGCGCGAGCGCCTCGTCGTAGAGTCCGGCGTCTTTTGCTGCAGCAAACCACTTGCCCTCGTCGCCGGGGGTTGTCTTCACGAGGTCCGCGAGGATCTCGCCGGCGGCCTTGTGCGGGTACTTCTTCGAGACCGCACGGAACGTCGCGAGGTACGTGCCGCCCTGATTCGCGCGCACGCCGTAGCGTGCATAGGCCTCGTCGACCATGCCCGACGAAAGGACGATCTCCTCGCACACCGAATCGATCTCATGGTTGTTCGCCCAGGGGCTTCGGCACGACTCCGCGTAGCGCAGCGCCTCGGCCGCCCTGCCGGTCGCCGCCATCGCCCTCACCGCCCACTGCTTGTAGGGCCAGATGGTGTCGACGCGCAGGAGTTCGATGAGTTCATCGAAGCGCTCGGCGCGGTAGAGTGCACTGAGACACGCGGACGTACCGTGGAAGTGCCCGCGCAGGTTCTTGTCCGGACTGAGCGCCATGCCAGTGATGCCGACGAGGCGATCCGCCCACGCGGAGGCAATCTCCTTCGACGCGCACAGCTCGCCCCAGTGGTCGGCGAGCCGTTCGATGTACGGGATCTGATCGGCCTGATGTGCCGCAAACAACCGCTCGAGCCAAGCCTCACGCGTCTTCGCGTCGGCGGGCGTGCTCGCCATTATGGGCAGCAGTTCCGTGATGGCGTTGTTCACGGCCGTTCCGATCGAGCCCGACGAGCTGTCGACCTGCTCGAGCGCAGGCGACACGCGCTCGAGAAACGCGATGGCGCCCTCGGCGGCAAGGGCAGGGTCCTTCTTGGCAACCTTTTTGATTTCAGCGACGGCCTGCTTGATGCGCGTGATCGCCGGTTGCGACCTCCAGCCGAAGGCGTGACGACGGAATCGCGCCTTGAACTCCCACTTGTGCGTCTCAGCCTTTGCCATCGCTGGGCCCCGTTAAGTCCAGTACAAGTCGCGGCTCTAGGCGAACACCACCATGACCGCGAACAGCAGGATCCAAATCGCGTCCAGGAAGTGCCAGTACATCGCCGCGTAAGTGACGCCCGCGTGATGGTCGCTCCCGTACCGGCCACGTCGGGACCGCGCCACGACGACCGCCAGGAGGGCGATCCCGCCGATGACGTGGGCCGCGTGCAGGCCGGTCAACATGAAGAAGGTAAAGGCGTAGAGGTTCGACGCGGCGGTCAAGTGCAGACGGATCAACCCCCACCAGTTCCACGACTGCACCGCGAGAAAGGCCACGGCGAGCACCAGCGTCGCCTGCAACCAGCGGGTGGAGGCCGCTCGTTTTCCGAACCGGATCGCCCTGTGCGCCCGGTGGATCGTCGCGCTCCCCGCGAGCAAGACGACCGTCGCGAGCCAGAGGCCCGCGGGAAGGCGGGGCATCCCCGGCGGCGGCCAGGCGGTCGCCTTCAGGCGGACGGCGAGGTAGCCCACGATCGAAGCGAGGAACAAGACGGTCAGCGCCGCGAGGAATACCCACATGCCCAGTACGCCCGCGCCGGGGATGGCGCCCTCGCGAACTTGGCGTTGGTCTCCGCCGGTCACTCCGGGTTGGTCTTGATGGACGGCGCGTAGCCGGGGATCCGCTCCGGCTCGTACTGCCCCGTGTCGGTCAGCGTGATCGCGATGAAGAGCATCACGAGGGCCATCGACAAGATGATGACGATGGCGTTGAAGGGCTTGTCGTACTTCAGGTGCATGAAAAAGAGGAGGACGAGCGAGGCCTTGAAAATAGCGATCCCGAGGGCGATCCAGAGGTTGAACCGGCCGAAGTCGAACCACGAGACCGCCACCGTGACGAACGTCATCACGAGGAGCGTGCCCAAAACCGCGAACAGCGTCGAAAGCGGAAGGACGTGGCCGACCTGGGGGTGCGCTTCATGTGACATGCGAGAAAACCCTTTTCAACTGATGAGATAGAGCAAAGGGAACAGGAAGATCCAGATCAGGTCGACCAAGTGCCAGTACAGGCCCACGAAGTCGACCGGGGTAAAGTACGCGGGGCCGAACTCGCCCTTGACCGAACGCACGAGGATCCACGTGATGGCGCCCATCCCCGCCAACACGTGCAGCCCGTGCAGGCCGGTCATGAGGAAGTAGATCCCGAAGAATATCTGCGCGTTGCTCGGACGCTTCCCGTGCTCGGCAGGCGCCGCGGGGGCCGCGGGGGCCGCGGGCTGGGGGCTGCCGTCCGTTGCGGCGTGCTCCCCCGCTTCGTGCGGAGCGAAGTGGGTTCCGGGGAGCAGGCCGTGCTCCCACTTGGCCTTGTACTCGACGTACTTGATCCCCATGAAGCCGAAGCCTCCGAGCAGCGTGAGCGACAGCAGGGTGATGAGGAGCTTGCGCTGCCCGAGCTGCGACGCGCGCACCGCCCACGCCATCGTGAGCGAACTGCACAGGAGGATGACCGTGTTCGTGCCCCCCAAGACCTTGTCGAGAAACTGGTGAGCGTAGAGAAAGATCTCGGGGTGGTTCGCGCGGTAGATCGCGTAGGCGCAAAACAGTCCGCCGAACAGGAGGATCTCGGTCGCGAGGAACAGCCAAATCCCCAGCTTCCCCGCGTCGAACTGCTGCGCGGGCGTGTCGAAGTGGTGCTGCAGATGAGGCGAATGGTCGTGACTCATCGTGCCCCCGCGCCTTCGTACGTCCGGCTCGTGTAACCGGACATTTCGTCGCCGACGATATTGCCGTAGTCGTAAGGGTCTTCCGCGATCGGCGTCACGGTGAAATTGTCGTACGGCGGCGGCGAGGCCGTGTGCCACTCGAGCGAATTCCCGCCGAAGGGATTCATCGGCGCCGGCGCTCCGCGGAACAGCGAGCGCAGCAGGTAGTAGGCGGTCAGGAAGAAACCGATCGCCATGACGTACGAACCGATCGTCGAGATCCTGTGGTAGACCGCGAACTGAGGGAGATAGTCATAGTAGCGGCGGGGCATGCCGTGGCTTCCGAGCATGAACTGCGTGAAAAACGTCGTGTTGAAGCCGACAAAAATGAGCGCGGCCGCGATCCGGCCGAGACGCTCGTCGATCATCACGCCGAACATCTTCGGCCACCAATGGTGCAATCCCGCGAGCAAAGCGATCACCGTCCCGCCGAACATCACGTAATGAAAGTGCGCGACGACGAAGTAGGTGTCGTG
>JANMVW010000333.1:0-20897 GCA_031393555.1 Acidobacteriota bacterium | reverse complement strand
GTGCTTCAGCCAGGATTGGCCGATCTGCTCGAACCGGCCGTTCTTGAGGCGGTACATGTTCTGGCCGATGATGGGTTTGTTCGGGCTGCTCGCAATCCAGTTGAGCCAGCACGAGCCGAGATTGCATGAGGTCGTCCCGATCGAATACGCCTGGATGCCCGCCAAGGCGCCGTAGTTCGTCGTGTCGGGGAGATCGCCCACGATGACGTCGGGGCTCTTCCCGCTGAACGTGCAGGCCGCGGTGCAGCACGAGTTCGTTCCGCCGTTTTGCGACGAACCGTCGTCGCAATCTTCGCCGGCATCGAGCACCCCGTCGCCACAAGACGCCGCGGCCGACGAGACGGCCAAGAGCGCCACAACGAGAAAGACGAAGATCGTGGAAACGGAGCTCACGCGATACGGACGCACCAAGGTCATTCCTGCTCCCCCATCGGTCAATCAACGAGTCGTTTCGAGCCCACGGTGACGTCTGGGGCGTGCCTGCTTCGCCTCGACGCTCTCCCCTCACGAAAAACGCGCGGGAATATACGACGAAAATTGTCCCCCGGACATTAAGAATTTAGAACTGCTTGGTGCGAACCCGTCGGGTCGCGAAGCTGGACTAGAATAAAGGTCCGAGCGGAGATCGATGGCACAACCCAAACGCCGGGCCGGATCCGGCCTGTGCAACATCGGCGTCGCAACTGACGACCCAGCCCTCCCGGTCGCCGGGACGGGGAAACTCTCCGTCATCCGCAAGTCCAAGCGAAGCAAATGGCGGGCAGGCGTCTTGATCGGCGTGCACGCGCTGATCGCCCTTCACCTCACGCACTACCTGATCGCGGGGCGAACGCTTTCACCGGTCGAGCCCTCCGAATCGATGTACACGCTCGAACTTGGGTACGTCAACGCCGGCTTCGTGTTTTTCGCCATCGCGCTCGCCGGGACATTCGTGTTTGGACGTTTTTTTTGCGGCTGGGGTTGCCACATCGTCGCGCTCCAGGATTTTTGTGCTTGGATCATGAAGAAACTGGGCGTGCGCCCGAAACCGTTCCGCTCGCGGCTGCTCGCTTTCGCCCCCCTTGCGCTGGCCTTTTACATGTTCGTCTGGCCGACGCTCGTGCGGCTCGTCTCCGGCGGCGGAAACGGCTCCTTCCCGGGATTCAGCAACCACCTCATGACGAGCGACCTCTGGGCGACGTTCCCGGGGCCTGTTTTTGCGGTTCTGACCTTCGCGACGTGCGGGTTCGCCGCGGTGTACTTCCTCGGGGCGAAAGGGTTTTGTACGTACGGGTGTCCCTACGGCGCCCTGTTCAGCGGGCTCGACTACGCCTCGCCCGGACGGATCGTCGTGAACGACGATTGCGAGCAGTGCGGCCACTGCACGGCCACCTGCACCTCGAACGTGCGCGTCCACGAAGAGGTTCGCCTTTACGGCATGGTCGTCGATCCGGGTTGCATGAAGTGCATGGACTGCGTGAGCGTCTGCCCGAAGGGAGCCCTGCGTTTCTCGTTCGCTTGGCCCTCGCTCTTGAAGAAGGCTCCCGCAACGCCCCGCGCGAGACGCTTCGATCTCTCGCTCGGCGAAGAGCTTCTCGTCGGTGCCGTCGGAGCCGTTGCGACGTTGACGTTTCGCGACCTCTACGGGGGCCCGCCCCTTTTGATGTCGGTCGGGCTCGGCGCGATCACAGCCTTCATGACGTTGAGGCTCTGGCAGTTGACGCGGCGCCCCCTCGTCCGCGTCCAGAACCTCGAACTGAAAACCGCGGGCCGGATGACGCGACCCGGTTGGGCGTTGGCCGGCCTGACGGTGCTCTGGCTGATGTTCACAGCTCACAGCGCGTTCGCTCAATGGCATCGCGCCTGGGGCCGCCACTATCTGAACCAGACCGAGGTCTCCCGCGTCGACGGGTTGAGCGGCGCGTTCAAGACCAAGAGCTACACCGACCGGCACGAGCACGCCCTGGCCGAGGCGTTCCGGCACTTCTCTATTGCGGATCGATGGGGCCTCGCCGGAGTCGTCGAGGTCAAGCTCGGGCTGGCGTGGTGCGTTCTCCTCAACGGGGATGCCGGCCGGGCGGAGCGCCTGGCCGGAGAGGCCGCCGCCCTCGCCCCCGATCGACCGGAGTTGCTGCAAAATCTGGCCGATCTCGAGCACGCCGCGGCACCCCAGGTCGAGGATCGCTTCGCGCGCGCGGAGGGGCTCGCGGCCTCGGGACAACTCGAGGAGGCCGCGGTCGAATTCCAGGCGTGCGTCGCGCTCGCCCCGGACTCCGCACCCGCGCGGTTCAACCTCGGCGGGGTCTTCCGTCGCCTCGGCCGCAACGGCGCGGCGATCGAGCAACTCGAGATCGCCCGGCGTCTCGTTCCAGACGACGCGGATGTCTCGGTCGAGCTCGGCCTGGCCTACATCGCCACCGGGGAGAACGGCAAAGCGCTCGAGGCGCTCAAACGCGCCGTCGCGCAAGACCCGGACAGCCCGGAGTCCAAGCTTCACCTGCCGGGGCTGATCCGGGACCTCGAACGGAACGGAACGCCCCCCCCTCCCCGCGACTAACCCGTCACGGTGGCACTTGCCCGCACGTGTTCGTGATGTTCTTGTTCGGCCGGCAGACGTTCGAAGAGCCGCCGGGCCCCGCGATGAACAAACCTTTGCGCTCTTGTATGACCAGGGCGGGGGGAGTCAATCCGTTTTAATGGGGGCCGGGGACGAGCTCTCCCATGCGCGACAAATCGATGGTCGCCGGCTCGATCGGGTCGGGAATGAACGACCGATCCATCAGTTCGGTCATCGGCGTGCTTACCTTCAAGAAGTTCAAGCTGATGCCCATATCCATAATTTTTTGCATCTCCGCGTCGGTCGGATTCAAATGAATGAAGGTCACTCGATCCGCCGGCTGCGTGAGCACGTAGTTCATCAGCTTCTCATTCTGGCCGAAGTACGGTGAGACCAGCCGCGCCGCGTCGCCGCGATTTTTCTGCGCCCATTCCCCCGACGCGACGATGCCCCGCACCAGATCGCGGACGACCTCGGGCTTGTCGCGGATCAGGTCTTCGTGAACCACCAAGCAGCAGGAGATGTAGTTGGGCCAGACGTCTTTCGCGTAGTAGAGCACGCGGCCGTAACCGTCCATCTCGGCCTTGCCGCAATACGGCTCGGCGACGATGAACCCGTCGATGGCCTTCGCGGAGAGAGCCGCGGGCATGTCCGGCGGCGGGAGGACGACGAACTTGATCTCGTCGGGCCGGATCCCCTGATCCCGCATCATCTTATTGATGAGGAAATTCTCGTTGCTGAACGGAGACGGGATCGCGATGGTCTTGCCGCGCATGTCCCTCAGGGACTTGGCCGGGTCCTCCTTGCGAATCGTCAGCTGGGATCCGTCACGATGCCCCAGGCAACAGATCTTGATCGGGGCGCCCTGCTCCCGCATCTTCATGGCGAGCGGCACGGTGATGAATCCGGCCAGGAGTTTCTTGGTCTTGAGCGCCTCGACGATCGACGGGAACTCGCCGAATCGCATGGCGTCGAACTCGGTTCCCGTCGTGCTGGTCTTGGACGCGTAATCCGTCACCGGACAGGTGAGATGGCAGGTCACCGGGATGAAGGCGACCGTGAGTTTCTGCCGGCCTTGCGTCGGCGCCTCGTGGAAGACCTCTTCCGTGTGAGGGCGCGCCTTGTGCAGCGTGCGGTAACGCAGCAGCGCGAGGAGGACGACGCAGGCCAGGGCGGCGGTCGTTTGCAATGCTCTCCGTTGCGTCATGAGAGGCCCTCGCTCGCATTCAATGCGGCATCCGGGGTGAACGGCGCTTCGGCTCGCCCTTCGAGTCCGAGCTCCACCAACACGCCGTGGATCGCGTCGACGACCTCGGGATGGGTGAGCTCGCGCGGACGCGGCAGCAGCAACTTCCGCTCGCTCCGAATCCGGCCCGGACGGCCGGACAGCACGATCACGCGGTCCGCCAACTGCGCGGCCTCCTCGATGTCGTGCGTCACGAGGACCACCGTGCGGGGACGCTCGTGCAGCAAGCGCGCGAGCTCATGCCGCATGCGCAGGCGGGTGATGTAGTCCAGCGCGGAGAACGGCTCGTCCATCAGGAGGACGTCGCTCTTCCCCGCCAGGGCGCGCGCCAGCTCGACGCGCTGGCGCATGCCGCCGGATAACTGGTGCGGGTAGTGATCGGCGAACCCTTCGAGACCGATCAGCGCCAGCATTTCATCGCGCTGGCGAGCGCGCGCGGCGGAGTCCGCGACGTCACGGAGTCCCATCTCGATGTTTTGCGCCGCGGAACGCCACGGGAACAAACCATCCTGTTGATAGACCATCCGCAACGCTCCGGATCGCTCGATGCGGCCCGAGGTCGGCTGATCGAAGCCGGACAGGATATTCAGGAGGGTCGTCTTGCCGCAGCCGGACGGGCCGACCACCGCGACGAACTCACCCTCGCGAATCGTCAGCGAAACGTTCTGGAGCACTTCGACGGCACCGAACGCGCGAGAGACCGCTTCGAGCCGGAACCGTTCAGCGCTCATAGCCCCACCTGACGCTCGGGAGCCGGGTCATCCTGACGAGGAGACGGTCGATCACAACCCCGATGATGCCGATGATGATCATCCCGACGACCACGAGATCGGGACGAAGCTGGTTGCGCGCGTCCCAGATCAAAAACCCCAGGCCGTCCCGCCCGGCGATCATCTCTGCGGCGACGACGACGACCCACGAGAGCCCCGCGGTGACGCGCAACGACGTGATGACCTGCGGTGCGATGGCCGGGAGCGTCACCTGCGTCAGGAACTCCGTGCCGTGGAAGTCGTAATTCCGCGCAACCCGGAAGTAGACGGCCGGGATCCCGGCGACCGCGGCGCTGGTCGCCAAGACCATCGGGAAGAACGCCGTCATGAAGATCAAGAAGATCGAGGGCACGTCGCCGATGCCGAACCAGAGGATGGCGAAAGGAATCCAGGCCAGGGGCGAGAGGCTGCGAAAGAAATTCACAGCGGGCAGCAGCGCGACGCGAGCCCGGACGCTCAGCCCCAGCCAGAGTCCGAGCGGGATACCGAGCATCACCGCCAAGCCGAAGCCCATTGTCACCCGAAACAGCGACGCCACGACGTCGTCGAAGAGAGTCCCGTACCAGGCCTTCTCGACGAACCCATGGGCTACGTCCGCGGGGGACGGAAACGCCGTCGAGGGAAAAACCTCGAGCCGCGACAGGGCCGTCCAGAGCAGCAGGGCCCCCGACGCCACGGCCAGCGGAAGGATGCGGGACGCCGACGGAACGGATTGAGCCACGATCCCTCCCTACGCCACGAGTTCCGGCGAGTTGGCCCCGCCGAACCCGAACGCGCGTGCCAGAAGCTGGACCAGCAACCACGCCAGGATCATGGTCACGACGGTGTGGCTGAGGTAGTGGACTCCCTTGAGCATCTGGTAGATCCCCACGGCCCAACCCGCCGCGAGTCCGCAGGTCAGCCCCGCCCAGCGAGCCCTCCGTCCCTTCCCGACGAAATACAATCCCATGAGCGCGAAAGCTCCGCTGCAATGAGCGGCCGGGAAGCCGCGTCCCCGCGCTCGGCCCGGGACGTGGGGAATCGACTCGAAGAGCGTGCGGTACGGTTGTTCGCCTCCGTAGCGGGAGATCTTCCACGGGCCGAAGACCCCGGTCGTTTTCTTGAGAACCCCCGCCGTCAGCGGAATCAGGCCGATGCAAACGAGCAAGAACAACGCCTCGCGTCGAGAAAACGGGAGCTTTGCGGCTCTCGATGCCGGGACGGCGACACACAGCAGCAGAAAGGCGCCGATCACGCCGATGAGCACCTTGGGACCATCGTAGAAGACGAGCTTCGGGAGGCGGGCGTCGCGGTCGATGCACCACCCGCGGATTGGATCGTAGAATCGATCCTGCACGAGGAGATCCAGCGAGGTCGTCTCGAATACCACGAAGGTCAGCACGAGGAGCAGCCCGGTCATCAAGAGGGCTCGGTTACCGTTCATCAGCTCTCCGACTCAGCGAGTGACGACGACCCAGATCGCGGCCGTGAAGACGAGCGGGAAAAAGTACCACTCCGCATGTTTGGTGTACGGCCGCAGCCGGTCGGAATCGATCCCGTGCCTGAAGATCGTAGCGGACCACACGATCATCGACGTCATGCCGAACAGGGCCACGATCCGCGCGTCGCATGCGGCGAGAACGCCGAACACGACGGCATTCACGCGATGCGGCCACGCGAGCCGTCTCCAGTAGAACGAGAGGCAGATCACGGTGATGACGGCGATCGATGCGTACAGGACGAACAGCGCACCGGCCGGCGGGTTGAGCGCCGGAGCCCACAGGCCGTAGCTGAGGGAGGAGACGTAGGCCGCCACGACCGCGGCGACGACCGCGGACACGGCGACGAGCCAGGTCAATCGCTTGCGGAGACCAGGCAACAGCGGCCGCGGCTCGAGCAGATAGGCCGCGACGAAGGCGAGCCCCAACACCCATCCCGGGCCGGTCGCGGCGAATCCGCCCAGCACGAGGGGAAGCGTGTAGATTCTTGTCCGTCTTTTTTCGAGATAGCCTTCCATCGCCCAGACGCACGCCCCGAACAGCACGTACGGGACGAACCAGACACCCGTCGTCACGCCCGGGCCGGCGAGCGCCGCCGCAAGGAACAGCAGCAACGAACAGGAGATGTGGTCGCGCGTTTTTTTCTTCAGCCCCATGAACAGGAACAGCGTGCCGATCGTCGCGATCGCGGATTGAGACGCCCGCGGGAGGTTCACGAACGCGGTCTTGAAGATGACGGTGAAAACGGAGCCCATGCCCACGTACTCCATCTTCAGTTTTCGACCGGTCCGCTCCATCCAATCCTGCGCGTAGTCGGCAGGCAGGACGACCACGGCGTCCGCGCCATCTTCAGTCTGCACGGCGAGCTCCCCCAATGATCGATCGGCGCCCCGAACAGCGGCGCATTGTACTGGGTGCAACTTCCACCGCCGGTCGTCGTAGACTCGCACACCATGGACACCCTGACACGCCGTTGTTTTCTAGGTCTCGCCACGGTCGCCGGTCTCGGCGCGCTCGCCGCTCCGGCCGCGACTCCCCCTCCGGCCTCCACGCCGCTTCCGGCGCTTCCGCCCGTCCCGGACGAGTTTCCGACCCAGGCTCCCTCGCTCGCCCGCGAGTTCGTCGGGGTGTCGCACGGAAATCTCGCCCGCGTGAACGAGCTCCTGACGCTTCACCCGACTCTGGCCAACGCCGCCTGGGACTGGGGGTTCGGCGACTGGGAAACCGCGTTGGGGGCGGCGTCGCACATGGGAAACGTCGAGATCGCCACGGCGCTCCTGGCCCATGGCGCGAGGCCTTCGGTTTTCTCCGCGGCGATGCTCGGCCAGCTCGCCGTCGTGCGGGCGTTCGTCGAGGCGTCTCCCGGCGTCCAAGGGCCCCCCGGTCCTCACGGCATCACGCTGCTCGCGCACGCCAAAGCCGGCGGCGATGCGGCGAAGCCGGTCGTGGCCTATCTCGAGGCGATCGGCGGGGCGGATCCCTCGCCCAAGACCGTCGCGCTTCCTCCGGAGCTCGCGGCCCGCTTCGCCGGCGTCTACACGTTCGGCGCGCGCGACATCGATCGCGTCGAAATCACGATCGAAAAGGGCGGCGTGCGCTTCAAGCGCGCGGGGACCTCGCCCCGCAACCTCATTTACCTCGGAGATCACGCCTTTCACCCGGCGGGCGCCCCGATGGTGCGCATCCGATTCACGATGATCGAAGACGCGGTCGCCAAGGAGCTGACGGTGTTCGATCCCGAGCTCGTGTTGCGTGGGGTGCGCGCGACCTGAGCGTTTTCGATTGACCGGCCAGGCTCGCTTCCGGCATAACCATGCCGCGGAAGGGTCCTGGCGTGTCGTCAGGCCATTCAAAGGGGGCAAGATGAAGAAAAGTCGGAGTCTGGCCGCGCTCGCGCTCGGAGCGAGCTTCCTGGTGGGGATTTCACTCACCGCCGCGTCTACGTTTCTGAAGGTCGACATTCCTACTCTCAAGAAGATGTCCGAGTCGGTCGTTCAGGCGAACGTCGTCGACGTTCGAAGCGCCTGGAACGACGAAGGCTCGGCGATTTTCACCTTCGTCACCCTCGAGGTGACCGGACGCCTGCACGGGGCGGCCGCGGGACAGATCGTGGTCCGCGTTCCCGGCGGCACCGTCGGCAATTTCACATCTGAGATGGAAGGCGCGCCGAAGTTCCAGCAGGGCGACGAGGTGGTCGCGTTCATCTCGCGTTGGCGCGACGGCGTGGCGATGGTGGCGGGCTACGCAGAGGGCCTGTCGAGGGTCAACCACGATCCGCGCGGCAACCTGATGCTCAAGGGCGGCCTGGCTGACGGGATGCCGATGTCCGAGTTGGGCCGGCAACTCGCCCCGTCCGGGAAGTAGGGGGCACCATGAAGAACAAACTCTATCTCGTCCTCGCGGCGGCTTCCTTCGTCGGCGTCGTCTCAACCGCGGCCTTTGGATACGCGCTCCTGTCGCCGGCCCGCCGCTGGTTCAACGCGGACACGCCTCGCCAGGTCAACATCGACAATCGCGGCATTTCGAGCGTGACGGGCGGCGATCCCGACCACGGCGTGACGGCGTCCGTCAACGCGGCCAAATCCTGGAACTCGGGGGGCGTGACGGTCACGTCCAGCTCGTCGGGCTCGGTGGCCTACCGGCAGGGTGACGGGATCAGCGACGTCATCTTCGGCGATCCGCTCAACCTGTGCTCCGGAACGTGCCTCGCGGCGACGTTGACGGGCTACTACAGCACCAGCCTCACCGGAACGTGCGGCGGCGTCACCGTGGACAAGATCACCGACGCCGACATCGCGTTCAATCTCTCCTATGACTACACGACGCCGGCGCAAGGGAGCTGCAGCAACGAGATCTACCTCGACTCGGTGCTGGCGCACGAGGTCGGACATGTGATCGGACTCGGACATTCGAGCACGAGCTCCGCGCTCATGTATGCGTCGGTGGCGTACTGCTCCGACAAGCTCGTTGCGACCGACGACATCAACGGCCGCAACGCCCTCTACAACTGCACGCTCGTCGAGGGTGGCGGCGGTGGTTGTCAGTCGGCCGGCGCGAGCTGCACGGCGAACAGCGACTGTTGCTCGAACAGCTGCAAGGGGAGAGCCGGCGCGAAGACGTGTCGTTGACCTGGGGCGCGATCACGCCCTCTTGCGTTTCAGAATGTCGGGGCGGCCTTCGGGCCGCCCCTTTTTCGTTCTTGAGGATCTTCCGGGAGTTCTCGTAGCCCCTTGATCGCCATCGCCCCGATCGCGAGCAGCAGGACGACCCAGATCGCGGAACGGACCTGGACGGCCGGGTTTACCGTTTCGCCGACCCATCCTCCCCCTTGAACGATCCACAGAAGGAGAGACAGAACCAGAGGCACCAGGGGGATCGCTGCGTCCTTCTTTCTGCCGTACACGCAGGCGAGGTAAAGGAAACAACTCGCGGCAAGCGGATACCAGATGAAGAGCGCTTTACCGAACAGGAGGAGGAGCACCTGACCGAGCACGAGGGCCCACGCTCCTCCGCCGGCGAGGAAGCTGGTCCCCCGGCGGCGTGACATCACGAGGCCTAACCCCGCGCAGAGGGTGAGCAGGAGCGCGTTCGCATAGGTCGCCGCGGCCTGAGGGTCGGGCATCAATTTCCAGAGGACGTAGCCACCCACGGGGCGGAGTTTCTCGAAACCGACCAGCGCGTAGGCCAACTGTTCGCGCCGCAAGAAGAGATACGGCAACAGCGGCCCGAAAAAGACGACGGCCGACGCCGCAACCGCGATCACCGTCGCGCGGCGCCTCTCCCGCCCGAGCCCCCAGCCGAAATAGATGAGAGCGGGAACGACCGCCGTCGTCTTGATCCCGAAGGCCAGCCCCCACAAGACGCCCGAGACTGCGGGCCTTCCCCGCTCGCCCGCGGCGATGGCCAACAAAACCAGAAGCACCATGGCCGATTCGTTGTGTCCGAAGCGAATGCTCGAGAGCCACAAGAGAGGCGACAACAGCAGACAGAGGAACAGCTGCCATCGCCCGGGCTCGGTCAGCGCCGTGCGGGCCTCCGCGAGCCTCACCACCGTGCGGCAGAGCAGCACATCGAACGGCAGCGTCGCCACCAGGATAAAAGCCTGGCCGTAGCTCAACCCCGTCTGCGTGTTGAAGTCGGCGATCCCCAGCGCTTTCCCCAACGCGTACCACGGCGCGAGGTAGAAAAACCAGATCGGGGGGTTGGTGACCGGAAGCGCCAGGGTGCTCTGAGGCGGGCGAAAGACGAACGAGTACAGATCGAGCGGCGTCCCCGCAAGGATCTTCTCGATCGCCAACGAGTAGAACGCGCCGAAATCGACGTACGCGAAAAACGGTTTGATCACCAGCGCCGCCGCCCACCACAGGAGGGAGACGACAACGTACCGATCGGCGACTCGTCGCGTCTGACTCACCGCGGGCAGCCCCCCTTCGAGAGAAGCGCTCATGCTAACCCGCATCCCGGCGCGTCCCGGCGTCCTTCGCCGGTTGCGCTCACGGAACCCACGTCGTAACTTTCCTCGCCCCCATCATCCAAGGAGATCGAATTCATGAACTGCCGGGCCGCCCGCTGGGCGACAGCACTCTTGCCGATCGTCGCCACGTTGTCGTCGGGCACGAACGCCGCAGCTCAGAACGTCTGCACGGGGGTGTCGCCGGTTTTGAACACCAACCTCACGCGCGTCACCGTGGCCAGCGGCATGACCGGCGGGACCAGCGGCCCGCTCTTCGTCACCGCGCCTCCGGGCGACGTGAAGCGCATCTTCATCGTGCTGCAAAACGGCATCATCCGGCAGCTGCTGCGGGGCGACGGCGAGACGGCGCACACGATCTTCATGGACATCGATGCGCGGGTCGGCTCGTTTGGCGACGAACAGGGGTTACTCGGGCTGGCCTTCAGTCCCAACTTCGCGACCGACGGCTTCTTTTACGTCAACTACACGCGAAATGACGGCGCCACGATCATCTCGCGATTCAAGACCATCGATGGGACGCCCGACACGGTCGGCGATCCGGCCAGCGAGACGATCCTCCTTCGGATCGCCCAGCCGTCTTCGAACCACAACGGCGGTTGGTTGGGCTTCGGCCCCGACGGGTTCTTGTACATCGGGCAGGGGGACGGAGGAGGCAGCGGCGACGCTCACGGCGTCTGCGGCAACGGCCAGGAGAAAGCAGCCCTGCTGGGGAAGCTGCTTCGGATCGATCCAACGGGAACGGTCGGCTCGGCCCCCGATTGCGGGCTCGATGCCGGCCCCTACACGGTGCCCCCCGGTAACCCTTTTGCGGATGGCCCCTCCGGCAACTGCGATGAAGTTTGGGCCTACGGCCTGCGCAACCCCTGGCGCAATTCGTTCGATCCGCAAAACGGCGACCTGTACCTCGGCGATGTGGGCCAGGGGTGTTGGGAGGAAATCGACTGGACCCCGGGGACGAGCACGGGCGGAGAAAACTACGGCTGGAGGTTGTTCGAGGGCCGCCATTGCTACAACTCGCTCCAGGGCTGCGGCGCCACCAGTTCGCCGGCCGGTTGCACGCCCGCGTGCAGCGACCCGGCGCCGGTGGGCGATCCACTGGCGAACGGCACGAAACTTCCGATCTGGGATTACTCCTCGAACGCCGGGCCGGAGTGCACCGTCGTCGGCGGATCTGTCTATCGCGGTTGCCGGATGCCGAACTTCCGGGGGAAGTACTTCTACGGCGACTACTGCGCCGGCACGGTGCTCAGTTTTCAGCAGTCGGGCGGCGTCGCGACGAACCACCAGAGTTGGACGGCCCAGCTGGGAAGCAGCTTGGCTTTCGACCTGACGAGTTTCGGTACCGACGCCCAAGGCGAGATGTACATGACGGACCGGGACGGCCTCGTGTACATGGCTTTGCCGCCGTTCGCTGATTTCGAGGTGTCGGGACTTGGCGCGGCGGACCAGCTCGTGCTCAGCAAGACCGGCGATTGGACCTGGGAAGACTTGCCGTTCACGAGCCGGCATCCGATCAGCGCCTACCGGATCTACCGCGCAAACGTGGCGGACGGTGTTTTCAACCTGGGCGAGACTTTCGATTGCGTGAAAACGAGCACAGCCCCCGTCTGGCCCGCCGGCGGCGATCCCGCGAACCCCGGTCCGGACGGGATGTTCGCTTACGTCGTCACCGCGCAAAACGTCGCGGCTCAACAAACCAGCCCCGGCGGCACCCCGACACGAACTCTGGGAATCAACGCCTGCCCGTGAACCGTGTTCCGCCGTCGGCGTTTTGATCGGGGGGACACTCCCCTCGATCAATACTCCGACGACGAAACGCAACCCGGCTTGCGCCCCGTGTACTCCGAGAAGATGCCGACCTCGACGACCCGCTTGACGTCCGTGAATCCCGCCTGACGGAGCGCCGTCATCACGCTCTCGGGGGAGACGCACGCTTCGATCGTGTCCCAGTAGTACTCGAACAGGTGCGCGGTGCTTCGCCGGCTTCCCGCGAAACGGGCGAGAAACGGGATGATGCCCCGCATGTAGGTCTTGAGAAACCTCCGGGCGATCCGCCCTTTCGGCATCGTGATCTCGAGAAGGCAGACGGCGCCTCCCGGCCTGAGGACGCGATGGAACTCGGCGAACACGACCGCGAGGTCGGACATGTGACGAAGCGCAAAACCCAGGCTCAGGAAATCGAACCGGCCGGAAAGAAACGGCAGCTTCTCGGCCATCCCCTGCACGACGGCGATGTCGCGCGGCCCGGCGGACGAACGCAACATACCGAGGCTCGCGTCGACGCCGATCACCTTGCGCGCATCGCCGACGATGGAGACGGCCTCGCGGGCCACGAGCCCCGTGCCGACGGCAACGTCCAAAACGTCCATGCCCGCCGCCAACCCGGAGCGAACGAGCGCCCGGCGCCGATACCAGGGACCGGTGCCCCACGCCATCATCCGTTCGATGCGGTTGTAGTCTTCCGCGGCGTCATCGAAGACCTGGCTGACGAACGCCGTGCGACCCTGCTCCCCATCGTAATACTCCGAAAGCGACGGGTGAGGTGCGTGAATCGTGACGGGATCGGAGTCGTCCAACGGGGCCATCGGAGCAGTCTAGCAAAGCGGGAACGAGCTGGGCTTTGAAACTATCCGTGGCGGAACAGTCGCTTCCGGTTCCGATGCAGGTAGATCACGATCGCGACATTCAGCATCAGGATGGCCGCGATCGTTGGCGACGGGTTCTTGATCAACCCGTAGGTCTCGAGCGGCACGAAGAAACCGGATTCGGCAACGACCAAAAGACCGGCCCATCGCGTGCGGCGCGCAAGCCCGATACCCTCGGCCAGCGAGAGCGCACCGTAGAGAAGGGCTCCCGTTGCCGCCCAGCCCACGTTGACCGGGGTCACCTCGTCGATCCGGTCGCCCACCCGATCGAAGAACTCGGTTTCGGGGTCGAGCCTCAGCCACAACACGGCCTCATCGAAATGAGGCCGGAGCTCCTCGCCCACGAGCGCGTACGCCCGCATCGCGAGCAGCAGAAGGAGAATCCCCCGGATCAGCTTGAAGGCGACGATGCCGTAGAGCGTCGGCGCACTCGGGGAGGATGCAGTCAAGATCCCGGGAGTTTACAGAACCGGCCGTTCGGGCGCCCGTTTCCCCTTTACGGACGACGGAGCCTTTCCTGTCATGCCCAGCGACCCCTTCGAGCCCGTCGGTGCCGATCGCGACCACGACGAAGTAGGAGTCACCCGGCTCCGGCTTGTAGCTGAAGGATTCGTCGAACGTCGTACCGATCAGGTGAAACGTAGAGTCGTTGGGAAACGAGCCTGAGGGCGAGGCCGGGCGCGGTGAATGGGAAGCGTAGATGCGGTATCGACCCGGCGCCCCGTGAAGACACGCGTCGGTGACCGGTGTCCACGTGAGGTTCAACCGACCGATCCTCGAACGTGTCAGAAAAACCTCCGAGACGGCGGCCATCACGTCGCATCCAAAACTCGCCGTAGAGGTGGTGTTCGTCGCCGGAGTCCGAATTTCGTGGACCTGCTGGCCTCCGTCGGACCAGTGCAAAAAACGCCAGGTGTGTCCGTCGGGGCCGACTTGATCGGGAGCGCCGATCGATCGGCGAAAGTTGACGACGCCCTGTACGCTCTTCGGAGCGTCGAAGGGCTGGGTATCGAGCGTGAGTCGAAGATTGCGGATCGGCTGCGTTTGAAACGTCATGGTCGCGGTGTTCGGATGGATCGCAACCGAGGCGCGTCCGGTGAGCACCGCGTCGGAACCCAAAGGCGCGCCGGTGTCGTCCACGGCCAGCGAGATCTCGTACCAGGTGTCCGTCGCGGTTTCCCCTTGGTCCGCCGTGACGAACCGGCCGAGACACATCCCCTGGACCGGCCCCAGGTAGGGATGCACATGATCGTGGTGGTGGAAGAGCACGCTCCATGCGTACCGGGAGCATGCGAGCGAGCCGTCCTCGGGGTCTTGGTTAGAACCGGAAAAATCGATCGTGTCGCCTGCGTTGTAATGACGGCCTTCGTGTGGGGCGGTGACCGCGACGGTCGGCCGGGAGTTCCCCGAAACGATCCGGATCGGCGGAGTGATGGCGCTGCCTCCGTCGGGGTCGGTGACGGTGAGACGCGCGTAGTGAACGCCGACACCGTACTCGTGCGCCACCACGGCGCCGGGCACGGCCGGAGTGCCGTCACCCGGGCTCCACGACGCGGTCAGCGCTTGACCGTCTCGAACGTAGGACGCCGATCCGTCGAGCACCGTGGCGAGCAGTGCGGGCCCGCTGTCCGGGACCGCCGCGCCCTGGGCGACCGGCTGCAAGTTCGTCCCGGCCCCGTGCGCGATGCGCCGGATCCCCCCCGCGATCTGCGCCGCGTAGTAGAGCGCTCCGTCCGGACCGAACTGAATATCGACGGGGCCCTCCAATCCGGACGCCCAGGTCTCGACCGAGATCGGTCGGTTGGAGGCGTCCAGCCGCATGCGAAACAGGAGGTTCCGCACCCAGTCGCCGAAGAAATAGTCGCCGGTGTACTCCGGGGCGAAGTCGCCCGGCCGCGCGTGATCGCCGCCGGTCACCGACGCGCCCTGGGCGGCGTGGGGGTACGCGTAGATCGGATAGATGTATCCGGGGAGACCGCCGGGCGCGGGGCCTTCCACGTTCGCCCAGCCGAAGTTTCCACCCGGAACGGCGACGTCGATCTCCTCGAACGCCTCGGCGCCGACGTCGCCTATAAAAAGGTTGGGAATTCCCGGCGCGCCGGGCTGGATGTTGAATCGAAAGGGATTACGGAACCCGAGGGCCCAAACGCGCGGGTCGCCTCCGCCGAGGAGATAGGGGTTTCCCGGCGCGGGCGTGCCGTCGCGATTGATGTGGAGGATCTTTCCCCTTAAATCGTAGGGGTTTTGCGCCGTCGTCGAATACTGCTGGTCGTCCCCCATGCTGATGAACAGCGTCTTATCGGCGGCGAAACGCAGGCAACCGCCGGTGTGGGTCATCCATTGCGACGGGGGACCTTCGAGAACGACGACCTCGTCGCCGAGTTGTCCGTTGGTCAGCGTGAACCGGGAGACGCGATTGCGAACCGGATTCGAGGCCGCGTAGTAGATCCAGATTCGCGTGTTCTCCGAAAAATCGGGGTCGATGGCCAGACCGTTGATGCCGCGCTCACCCGCCGTGTCCGTCGCGATCGTGCCGACCTGTGTCGTGAGCGCGCCGTCGGCGACGTACACGCCTCCGGGACCGGCGGCGACGACGAGGCGTCCGTCGGGGAGGAACCCGAACGCCCTCGGGTCCACGATGTCTTGGGCGTGAACCGACTCCTCGAAGCCGGCGGGAAGTTGGATGGCAGCGACCGGCGCGCCGAACCATGAAGACGCGACGGCGACGAGGAGGGACGAGCACCACACAACGTGTTCCCCGACTGCGTTCATTCGATGTCTCCGCTGCGAGAGGTTGATTTACCACCGGCAGCCGGGGATCACAACCTCGCGCCGGTCCGCGCGCCGGGGTTGCGGCGATCGAATCTCCGATCCATGGTGTGCTGCTCGAAGCCCATCACGATGACGCGAACGAACGGAGCGACTCATGCCGTGGACTGACGCGCAGGACGACGAAGATCCCCACTTGTGGCTGGAGGAGGTCACCGGCGACGCGCCGCTCACCTGGGTGCGCGAGCGCAACGCGGAGACGGCCAAGCAGCTTGAAACAGGCGCCGCCTTCGGGACGTTGGAGGCCGAGCTCCTCGAGATCATGGACTCCGACGCCAAGATCCCGTTCGTCACCAAGTACGGAGCCTTCTACTACAACTTTTGGCGTGACGCCGAACACGTCCGCGGCCTTTGGCGGCGCACCCGCCTCGACGAGTACCGCAAGGCCAAGCCCCAGTGGGAACCCGTCCTCGACGTCGACGCCCTCGCCAAGTCCGAAAACGAGAACTGGGTCTTCCAGGGCGCCTTGTTCCTGAAACCCGAGTACCGGCGATGCCTGATCGCGCTCTCGCGCGGCGGCGCGGATGCCACCGTCACGCGGGAGTTCGACGCCCTGACCAAAGCCTTCGTTCCGGGGGGCTTCCAATTGCCGGAGGCCAAGGGGGGCGCAAGCTGGGTCGACGGCGACACGGTCTTTGTGAGCACCGACTTCGGCCCTTCCTCCATGACGGCCTCCGGATATCCGCGCATCGCCAAACGCTGGAAGCGCGGCACACCGCTCTCCGACGCGGTCACCGTCTATGAAGGCCTCGCGTCGGACGTCGTTGTCGGAGCGTTCCACGATCCCACCGAGGGGTTCGCACGCGATTTCATCGTCCGCACCCCGTCCTTTTTTTCCAGCGAGACGTACCTCCTCGCACTGGACGGCTCCAAACGACGGATCGAGGTCCAGGACGATGCGGAAAGCTCCGTCACCCGCGAGTGGCTCCTCGTCAAGCCTCGAACGCCGTGGTTGGTTTCGGGACGGACGTACGCCGCCGGATCCCTTCTGGCGGCGCGCTTCGACGAGTTCATGGCCGGTCAGCGCGAGTTCGTCGTGGTCTTCGAACCGACGGAGACCGCCTCTCTCGCGGGCTTCAACTGGACGCGGCATCACCTGATCCTCGACATCTTGGACGACGTCAAGAACCGCCTCGAGGTGTTGACGCCGGGCCGCGGCGAAGCGTGGAGAGACTGGCGGCGCGCGCCGATCCAAGGGGCGCCCGCGATTTGCACGCTGTCGGCCTGGGGCGTCGAGCCCGACACCTCCGACGACGTCTTCATGACCGTCACCGATTTTCTCACGCCGACGACGCTGAACCACGGCGCGATAGGACAGCCGCTCCAGACGCTCAAGGAGTCGCCAGCCTTCTTCGACGCCTCCGGGCTCGAGATCGGCCAGCACTTCACGACGTCGAAAGACGGCACGCGCATTCCGTACTTCCAGGTGTCGCGCAAAGGGCTGGTGCTCGATGGTTCCCACCCTACGCTCCTCACCGGCTACGGCGGCTTCGAAATCTCGCAAGTCCCCTACTACAGCGGCGGCGTGGGGCGGGCGTGGTTGACCAAGGGCGGCGTCTACGTGGTCGCCAACATTCGCGGCGGCGGGGAGTACGGCCCGCGGTGGCATCAGGCGGCTCTGAAAAAGAACCGTCCGAGAGCTTACGAGGACTTCGCTGCGGTGGCGCAGGATCTGGTCGCGCGCCAAGTGACGTCCGTGAAGCACCTCGGCATCGAAGGGGGGAGCAACGGCGGCCTCCTCGTCGGCAACATGATCACGCTCTACCCGCAGCTCGTGGGCGCGGCGGTGTGTCAGGTGCCCCTGCTGGACATGAAGCGCTACTCGCGCCTTTTGGCCGGGGCTTCGTGGATGGAAGAATACGGCGATCCCGACAAGCCGGAGGAGTGGGAGTACCTCAAGGCGTTCTCCCCCTACCAGAACGTGAAGGCCGGCGGGGCCTACCCGCCGGTGCTGTTCATGACCTCAACGCGCGACGACCGCGTGCACCCGGGCCACGCCAGAAAGATGGCGGCACGCATGCTGGGGCTGGGCTACGACGTCCGCTACTTCGAAAACATCGAGGGAGGCCACGGCGGCGCCGCCGACAACAAGCAGGCCGCGCACATGGGGGCTCTGGCGTTTACCTTTTTGCGGCAAAAACTGAGCTGAGCGTCAAACACCCGCCCCGCCCGTTCTCATCGCGTATATTTCTACGGACTCGAACGAAGGGGAAACCATGAGGCTCCTGACTGGCCTGGCCGTTTCGATGGTGATGTTCGTCGGCTCGACGCCCGCCCGCTCTCAGGGCGCTCTCCCCACCGTTTCGGGGGACGGGGTCTGGGAGGCGATGGACGAAGCGCCTCTTCTGGCCTCCCAGCCCGAAAGGTGGATCGTTCCCCAGGCCTACCGGACGTTCAGGCTCGACGTCAACGCACTGCGCGGCGTTCTCAACCGGGCGCCCGCCGAGTTCACGGCCGCGGCCGCTCCGGCCCTCCTCACGATTCCGATGCCCGACGGGACGTTCACGCGTTTCACGATTCACGACTCTCCGATCATGGAAGCGGGGCTTGCGGCGAAATTCCCGGACATCAAGACGTACAGCGGCCAGGGGATCGACGACAAGACGGCGACGATCCGGTTCGACCTGACCCCGAGCGGATTCCACGCGATGGTGATCGCGGCCGGGAGCACGGTCTACGTCGACCCGTTCAGCCGCGGCGACCTGACCCACTACATCAGCTACGACAAGAGGGCCTTCAAAAAGTCGGGCGAGCTTTCTCATTGTCTGTTGGACGACCAGGCCGAGCCGTTCTCGGGCCTGGGCTCCTCGACGAGCCACGGGGACGCCCCCGGCCTCCTCACTCCGGTGGGGACGTCGCTTCGCACGTACCGCCTCGCCGTGGCCGCGGACGTCGAGTACACCGCCTTCCACGGCGGGACCGTCCCCCTCGCCCTGGCGGCCGTCGTCACCACGATCAACCGGGTGACCGGGATCTACGAGCGGGAATTCGACGCGCGACTCGTGCTCGTCGCGAACGAGGCCTCGATCATTTACACGGTCGAACCCGACCCCTACACGAACGCCAGCCCCGGCACCCTGCTGACCCAAAATCAGTCGAACCTGGACGCGGTCATCGGAAATGCCAACTACGACATCGGCCACGTCTTCACGACCGGCGGGGGCGGCCTCGCATCACTGGGCGTGGTCTGCACCACGGGGACCAAGGCCCGCAGCGAGACCGGGTCTCCCATCCCCGTGGGCGATCCGTACGACGTCGATTACGTCTCCCACGAGATGGGCCATCAGTTCGGGGGCCGGCACACCTTCAACGGGACGACAGGCAACTGCGGCGGTGGGAATCGTTCGAGCACCGCCGCCTACGAGCCGGGCAGCGGATCGACGATCATGGCCTATGCCGGCATCTGCGGCGCCGAGAACCTGCAGCCCAACAGCGACGATTACTTCCACACGAAAAGCTTCGACGAAATCGTGGCCTATATCGGCGCCGGGGGCGGCGTCTGCCCGACGCCGGCTGCGACCGGCAACCTGCCCCCGACCGTGGATGCCGGCCTCAACTTCACGATCCCGATCGGAACGCCGTTCGTTCTCACCGCGGCCGGAAGCGATCCCAACGGCGACCCGATCACCTACTGCTGGGAACAGTTCGACCTGGGAACGGCCGCGCCGCCCAACACGGACGACGGAACGCGCCCGATCTTCCGCTCGTTCGATCCGGTCGCGAGCCCTTCGCGGACGTTCCCCAGGCTCGCGGACATCATCTCCGGGGTAACGACGCTGGGAGAGTCCCTCCCCACGACGAACCGGACCATGAACTTCCGCGCCACGGTGAGGGACAACCGGGCGAACGGCGGCGGGGTCAATTACGACGTCATGCAACTGACCTCGACGACGTTGGCGGGGCCGTTCGCCGTCACGCAACCGAACACCGCGGTGACCTGGCCGGGCGGTTCGACTCAGACGGTGACGTGGAACGTTGCCGGGACGGCGGGCGCCCCGGTGAACACGGCGAACGTCAAGATCTCGCTCTCGACCGACGGCGGCCTGACATTTCCCACGGTGCTCGCGGCGAGCACTCCGAACGACGGCTCGCAACCGGTCGTGATCCCCGACACGCCGACGAGCACGGCCCGCGTCAAAGTCGAAGCGATCGGAAACGTCTACTTCGATATGTCGAACGTCGACTTCACCATCAGCCCCGGGGGGACGCCCTTCCTCGATCTGGGAACCGTCACGACGACTCTCGTGGGCCCCGATGGGGACGCCTACCTCGAGCCGGGAGAATCGGGCCGGCTCACGATCGCACTCATCAACAACGGAGCCGTCGGCGCGACGAACATCAGCGCGACCCTCACGTCCTCCACTCCGGGCGTCACCGTCGTCACCACGCAATCGGTGCCCTACCCGGACCTGCCTCCCGGCGCGAGTGCGCCCGGCAGTCTTCCCTTCCAGTTCACCGTCTCCTCTTCCGTCCCCTGCGCGACGACGTTGAACTTCAGCGTGACCGGATCCTACGCGGAGCCGGGCAGCCCTGCGCTGCGCAACTTCTCGATGCCGACGGGAGGCACCCTAGCGACGAGCACGTTCTCGTACTCCGGCCCCCCGGTGACCATTCCGGACAACTCCCCCGCAGGCGTCAGCGTCCCACTCGTCGTGAGCGGGATCAGCGTGAAAATAACCGACCTCAATTTCAGCTTTGGCGGAAGCTCGTGCTCGGCCACCGTGGGGTCGACGACCGTCGGCCTCGACCACACCTGGGTCGGAGATCTGGTCGCTAGTCTGACCTCGCCGGCGTCCACGATCGTGACGCTCATGAGTCAGCCCGGCGGGCCCAACAATGGCGGGAACAATTTTTGCCAAACGGTTCTCGACGACGCGGGCCCCTCATCCATTCAGGCGATCACCTCTGCCGGCAATCCG
>JANMVW010000318.1:0-3711 GCA_031393555.1 Acidobacteriota bacterium | reverse complement strand
CAAGGACGAGGTCGTGGCCGACACGATTCTCTACCATCACGAAAGCGTCGACGGGACCGGCTACTTCGGGCGTAAAGGCCGGGCGATCCCGCGAGCCGCACGGATTCTCGCGGTGGCCGAGGCCTTCGACGCGATGACCACATCGCTCGTCAGGAAGCGTCTCACCCCCGAAGCCGCGATCGGGCTGATGCGCGAGCGCCGCGGCAGACAGTGGGACGGGGAGTGCGTCGATGCGCTGATCGGCGCCTTGCAGCCCCGGCCTCGCACGATCGCCCTCTCCTAGCTCCCTTAGATCCCGTCCTCGCCCTTTTCCGGGATCGCCAGCGACGCGACGATCGAGGACGCGAGGATTCCGACGACCAGGAGGAGGGTGAGCTCGGTGGAGACGTGGACGAAGCGCTCCAGAACCATGCGCCCGCCGATGAACACGAGGATCAGCGAGAGCCCGTAGTTCAGGTACCGGAACTTGGGGAGGATCGCCGCGAGCAGAAAGTAGAGGACGCGCATCCCGAGGATGGCGAAGGCGTTCGAGGTGTAGAGGATAAAAGGGTCTCTCGTGATTCCCAAGATGGCCGGGAGCGAGTCCATCGCGAAGACGAAATCGGTCGTGGCCACGACGAGCAATACGACGAGAAGCGACGTGCCGCGCCAGCGCCCCCCGGACTTGACGAAGAAGTGATCGCCGCGCGACGACGCATCGAGCGGAAAGATCTTGGAGACCAGGCGCACGACGATGTTGCGCCCGGGATCCGGCCCTTCGTCTTTGTCTTTCACGACCAGCATCACGCCGGTGTAAACCAGAATCGCGCCGAAGATCGGGAGCAGCCAGTGGAATCGACCGACGAGCGCCGCGCCGGCCACGATGAACGCCGCGCGCAAGGCGAGCGCTCCCAAGATCCCCCAAAACAGCACACGGGCCTGGCGCTCCTTTTCGATCGAGAAGTATCGGAAGATCACGACGAAGACGAAGATGTTGTCGATGGACAGCGCGCGCTCGACCACGTAGCCGGTCAGGTACTCCGTGGCGGGCGTCAACCCGTAGGCCAGCGCGACGACGCCGGTGAAGGCCAACGCCAAGGCGATCCAAAAAACATTCCAGCCGACGGCTTCCCGGATACCGATGGTGCGGCGGCGTCCCGATACGAGGCCGAAATCGATGGCGAGCCCGATCGCCAACCCGGCGTTGAATAGAATCCACGGAGCGGCGCCGTGGCCGCCGAACAGGTCCAAGCTAGGCGCTCTTGGGGTTCACGCGGTCGAGCCCTAAAACCACGAGCCGCTCGATCAGGTCGTTGTAGGGGATGCCGACCTTGGACGCGGCTTCGGCGATGTCCTCGCCCTGCGCGATTTCAGGATTGGGGTTCGCCTCGACGACGACGAGTTTGCCTTCGTCGGTCAGCCGGAGGTCGATGCGGCCGAACCCGCGCATCTGCAGCGCCCTGAAGACGCGTTTGGCGACCGTCGCGAGCGAGCGCTGCAGCGATTCGGAGAGGTCGTCGGGGAAGCCCGAGAAGATCCCCCAGCGCTCGCGGTACCCTTCGTCCCACTTCGCCTTGAAGCTCGCGAACTTGGGCTCGCCCTCGGGAACCTTCGAAAATTTCAGCTCGCGCGGCGGGAGCACCTTGAGGCGGTCGTTCCCGATGACGCCCATGTAGATCTCCCGGCCCCAAACGTAGCGCTCGATGATGACGTCTTGCTTCAAGCGCCCGTGGAGGAAGTGGATCCGGGCGAGAGCCTGCTCTTCGGTTTCGGCGAACGAATCGCGCGAAATGCCGACGCTGCCTTCTTCGGCCAACGGTTTCACCATGACGGGAAAGATCGCGCGCGAGAGTTTCTTCAAGGGCTGCGTCCGTCGCGAGACGACAAACGGCGCGACCGGAACGCGGTGGTGCTTCAGGATCTCCTTCGAGAGTGCCTTGTCCTGACAGAGCATCAGCGCCCGGTGGCCGCACCCGGTGTACGGGACGCGGCACAACTCGAGGACCCCGGCGATGTGACTCTCGAAATGCCGGGTGCCGTGAAACGTTTGCACGAAGTTCCAGACGAGATCGGGCTGGATGCGCTCGACCAGATCGATGACGTCGCGCGGGTTCTTGTAAATCGCGCCGAGGTGAACCTCGTGGCCGAGCGCCTTGAGCGCCGTCACCACGTGCCCCTCCGTGCGCCAATCCGACTCCTCCCTCATGCGACGCTCGTACTCCTCGTCCGGCGCCGGCGGATCGTTCACCTCGAAAAGCACCAGGATGCGCAGCCGTTCCTTGTGTTTCTGCTTTTTCATGGGCCGGTCACCCGATAACTGTGCGTTCGCAGGCGGTTGACGATGAGGGTCGTCGCAAATGTCGAGAACTTCACGAGGGTGCGCTCCTCCGGCTCGCGGAGCACGAGCCGGTGCGTGGTGCCCAGTTGGGCGAGGCTCGCGACCACGCGAGCGACCTGATTGCGTCTTTCACCCGACCATCCCGCGATCGCATCGACGAGCGGCCGCTTGTGCGTGCGGATGAACTCGGAGGCCGGGCTGGCCGGCTCCGCGGCGCGCGACACGCGGAAGATCCGCTTCAACGCGCGCTCCGTGGCGGCCGGATCGCCCAGCGGGAAGAGGCGCAGCTTCTTTTCGTAGTAACTCAGGAGGGTCGACTGAAGCGCACGGGCTTCCGGACCCACCACCGGTTTCCGGACCGGGAGCGGCCGCGTTTTGACCTCGCGCATCAGCCGGTCGACGTAGCGCAGCTTCTTGAGCGCCGGCCGCCCGGCGTAGCGTTCCCGCCAGGCCGAGGCCGGGTTCAACCAGACCGCGAACGTCTCCGCGAAATCCTCGACCGGATGGGCCTGAGCGTAGTGATCGGGGACGTTGGTCACGAAATCGCGACTGAACGGGTCGATCTCGTAGTAGTACGGCTGGTATTTCGTGCGCGGCGAGCCGAACACGTCCTTCCATTCTTCGTCGCGCGACAGCCGGTAGGCGTGATCGAACGCGTGCCCCGCCTCATGACGGAGCAGCTTCATGCACCACGCCGCCCCGCTGCCCTCCACCTCGAACATCATCCGGTTTTCCAACGCCTTCAACCGCGGATGCGCGAGAAAAAAGGGGATGCCGATCGCCGCCTGGTCGCCGGGCGAGAGCCACTCGTCGGAGAGGAAGCAGACGGGTCTGAGCTTGAGGCTTTTGGCCTGAAGCTCCCGCTCGAACTGCCGGACGCGGAGCTCGAGGTCGGTCCCTTTGATCTCCACGTTGAGATCGCAGATCCGGAAGTGAAGGAGGTCGTCGTCGGAGAGCGCCTCCCACGCGACCTTGGGCTTGCGGTTGGCCAAGGCGCACTCCTGATGCCGGATCGAGCGATTCCGGCGAGCCGAGGATGCTAACACGCGTTCCCCGGCGCCGATTCGTCGTCGAAATCGTCGACACGAGAGCGAGCCATCGCCACCGCGCAATTCAGACGAGCTGGCGCGCACGCTGTGGTCGGTTCCCGACTCAATTTCGGCGTATCTACCGTGCGCCAATCAGGTCCCGTTGTGGGGGGAACATGCAGAACGGAAGACCGCGGGCTTCGCCTCGTTTCGCGGCGTTGGCCGGTGTACACGTGGACAAATTGAGCGCCACTTCAGCGCGGATCTCGTGGGCCGCGTCGCCCGGAACCACGGCGTACGAGGTCGTTTCGGGTCGGCTGTCGACGATGGTCACGCTTCAGCAGATCTACGACAAGTTGGGCGCTC
>JANMVW010000308.1:0-5188 GCA_031393555.1 Acidobacteriota bacterium | reverse complement strand
GTAGCCCGGGCCCTGCCGGCCGCGGCCTCCCCCGACGACCCGTCGACCCCGGGCGCGCTCAGCGTCGCCGGGGCGGACGGCGTCATCGTCGAGCTGCCCTTGCGGCACACCAAGGTCGCCATCGAGGTGACCGCCTTCGTCTCGCGCGCCACGGTGGAGCAGGTGTTCGCCAACCCGTTCACCGAACCCGTCGAAGCGGTCTATACGTTTCCCTTAGGCGACCGCGCGGCTGTCGACGACTTCGAGCTCCAGGTAGGCGACCGCACGATCCGCGGCGAAATCAAGCCCCGCGAGGAGGCGCGCGCAATCTACGAGCAAGCGCGCACGGCGGGATTCCAGGCCGCGCTCTTGGAGCAGGAGCGGCCAAACGTCTTCACGCAGTCGGTCGCGAACTTGGAACCGGGAAAGTCGATCACGGTCCGGCTGCGCACCGTCTGGACCTTGCCCTACGACCGCGGCGTCTACCGGCTCACTTTCCCACTCGTCGTCGGCCCGCGCTACGTCCCGGGCGGATCGACCGCCGATGCGGCGCGGATCGCTCCCCCGATGCTCCCGGCGGGCACGCGTTCGGGCCACGACGTCGAGCTCGCGGTGACGATCGACGCCGGCGTCCCGCTGACCCATCTCGAAAGCCCCAGCCACAAGACGGTCGTCAAGACGACCGGAACCCGCGGCGCCACAGTGGGCTTAGCCGACGGCGACGCGATCCCCAACAAGGACTTCCTGCTCCGCTGGAGCGTCTCGTCCGAGAAGCCCGCGTTGGGACTGCTCGCTCACCGCGACGGCGTCGACGGGTTCTTCACGCTCCTCGTGCAGCCCAAGGGCGAGGTCGGCCTTACCGAGGCGATGCCGAAAGAGATCACGTTCGTCGTCGACACCTCGGGGAGCATGCACGGCACCCCGCTCGACGCGTCGAAGCGGCTGGCCGCGAAGGCGCTCCACGCGCTCGGCCCGCGCGACACGTTCAACCTGATCCGGTTCGCGGGCGACAACAAGGTCTTCTCGGAGGATCCGCTCCCCAACGACCGCAACGCCATCGAACAGGCGCTCGGCTGGTTGAACCAGCAACAAGGAGGAGGAGGCACCGAGCTCCTCCCGGCGCTCGAAGCCGCGTTTGCGCGTCCCGCCGACCCGAACCGCGTGCGCGTCGTCGTCTTCCTGACCGACGGGTTCGTCGGAAACGAAACGCAGATCCTGGCGGCCATCGGCAAAGTGATCGGTGACGCGCGCATCTACACCGTCGGGATCGGCACGTCGGTCAACCATCACCTGCTCGATCGCATGGCGGAGCTCGGTCGCGGCGCGTACGTGTTCGTGCGCCCGGACGAAAACGCCGACGACGCCCTCGAGGCGTTCCGTTCGTGGGTGACGCTTCCTTATTTGACCGATCTGACGATCGACTGGGGCGCGCTCCCCGTCGCCGATATCGCGCCCGAGCGATTGCGCGATCTCGGATCGGGACAAACCCTCACCCTCGTCGGCCGTTACCTGGGCGCGGGCGAGGGAAACGTCGTCCTCCGCGGCAAACTGGGCGGCCGCTACTTCGAGCAGAAGCTCCACGTCGTCCTCCCCGACCTCGAATCGAAAAATGAGACGCTCGCTTCACTGTGGGCCCGAGGGCGGATCGAAGAGCTGCTGCGCGATCCCGGCCGCCCGGCGACCGACTCGGTCAAGGCCGAAGTGACAGCGCTCGCCGTCAACTATCGGCTGATGAGCCCGTACACGTCCTTCGTCGCGGTGGACGACTCGATCGTCGTGAACTCCACCGGAGCTGGGCGCACCGTCCAGCAGTCCCTGCCGATGCCCGAGGGCGTGTCCTACGAAGGGGTTGTCGGTGGCGTCGAGGGTGGCGTCCCGGGAGGCGTCGACAGAACGACCACGTTCTCGGCTGACTTCGTCGCCGACCTTCCCGTGGCCGGGCGCTTCTACCAGAACGTGATCGCCCTCGCTCCGGGGGTCCAAGATCCGGACGGCGACGGAAACCCGAACGTCAACGGGGCGCGCGAGCGTGATTTCAAGACAAAGGTGAAAGGGCCGGGCAACGTCGATCCGCTGACCGGCGCCTGGGACGCGTCTCGCGAGAACAGCTCCCGCTTGCTCGACACCGCGTTTCGCGTGTTAGCTGACCTCGCCGACGACGGGAAACTCTCGAGGGCCGAAGGGACACCGGCGCTTGCCGCGCTGATCGCCGCGCAACAGCCGTCCGGGGCGATCGCCGACGACGTCGCGGTTCACGCCGTCGCGACGTGGGCTTTGGCCGAGGCGGCGATCAACGACCCGACCGACTCGCGGATCGCCAACGCGCGAACGAAGGCGCGCGACTACCTCGTCGGGCTCGCTTTGCCTGGCGGATGGCCCCCGTGGCGCGGCGACACAATCGACGCCGAGACGACCCGCTGGGCGAGGCTCGTGCTAACGTTCATCCAACCGGAGTCCGTCGGATCGATGCCGCTACCGGCGGGCGAGCCCACGGTGAACTACAGCCGACTCGCCGCAAGTCTCGCCGCCGCCAGGAACGGAACGAAGCCGCCGAAGGTCACGGGCCATTCTTCGTTCGACCGCTTCGTCCGGGCGATCGGCCGGGGTCATCTCAAGGTGGGGAGGGGGGCGTGAACACCATCCGCGCATTTCGCACGCGCAGCCGCCAGAGGCGCAGCGACGTAGGGGCGTGTTTCAAAGAGAACATGTAATAGAAAAACTTGAACAGCCAGAAGCGCGACCGGGCGCCGACGTTGCGGAAGACGTCCCCGGCGAGCAACGAGGTCACCGCCTCTTGGACGCGGAGCGGGTTTCCGGGGTGCAGCATGAGGCTGCGCATGCCGGGCGAATTGAAGCGCCAGATGAACCACGAAAACGTCTTGACGCCGCGGCGGACCATATTCTCGAAGTGCCGGAACTTGGCCTCCGCGGTGCGGTCGTTGCGCAACCAAGCATCGACGGCTTCGGCCCCGAGCAGCCCGCTGTTCATGCCGAGCAGGACGCCGCTCGAAAACACGGGGTCGACGAAGGCGTAGGCGTCACCCACCATGATGTGTCGGTCGCCCCGCATCCGCGTCGATTGGTACGAATAGTTGCCGGTGGCGCGGGCTTCGTTGTCGATCAAGACGGCGTTTCGCATGCGGTGGCGCATCTCGGGATGTCCCAACGCGATCGTCTCGAGGAGGTACTCCGGAACGCTGTTTTTCCGCTGCTTGAGGTAGGCCGGCCGGCACACGGCGCCCACGCTCATCGTGCCGTCCTTGAGCGGGATCATCCAGAACCAGCCGTGCTCGAACCAGTACACGCTGATGTTCCCCTCGAACTGCCCCTCCCGCCGGTCGACGTATCGGAAGTGGCCGAACATGGCGGCGCTGGCGTGGTGCGGGTTTTTCTGCTTGAGCTTCAGCTGGCCGGCGAGCAGCGTGTCGCGGCCCGACGCGTCGACGAAAAACCGGCAGGACATCGCGCGCTTCACGCCGTGCTCGTCCGTCGCGTGGACCACGGGGTTGGCGTATTTCGGGAACTCGACGCTCGTCACGCACACGCCTTCCATCACCTTCGTGCCCTTGGCGGCGCTGTTGCGCAACAACAGGTTGTCGAATTCGGAGCGTCGCACTTCGTAGGCGTACGGTTGGCTCGGGTCGAGCGCGAAGGCGAAGTGGAACTGATGATGCCCGGCGACCTCCATCCCGGAGTTGAAGTCCGCCCCCGGCTTTTTGATGCCGATCGCGTGGACCTGATCCAGGACGCCGAGGCGTTCGAAGATGGGCAAATTGAACGGGAGCAACGACTCTCCGATGTGGAATCGCGGGTGGTGGTCTTTTTCAAGAAGCGCGACGTGCCAGCCCTTTTCGGCGAGCAGCGTGGAGATCGTGGATCCCGCCGGACCACCCCCGACGACCAGCACATCGCAAACAGGCATCGTGATTTCAGTGCGCATGATGGTTCATTATGTATCAGGCACCTGGGAGGGACCGGCCGATGCTGCTTTACGACAGCGCGCCTTCGGGAAATTGCTACAAGGTCCGGCTGCTGCTGGGGCACCTCGGGATCGCCTACGAGCGGCGCGAGCTTTCGGTCAGCGACCGGTCGAACCGGCAAGCGATCCTGGGCGGGCTGAACCCGGCGCAGCGCGTGCCGACGATCGTGCTCGACGACGGGCGCTCGCTCGCGGAGTCGAACGCGATCCTCTGGTACTTCGGCGAAGGGACGCGCTACGTGCCGGACGACCGGTACGAACGCGCGCAGGTCTTGCAGTGGCAGTTCTTCGAGCAGTACGACCACGAGCCCAACATCGCGGTTCCCCGGTTCTGGCTGCATTACAAACCGGGCCCGATCGACCAGGCCGCGCTGGAAGCCCGTCAAGCCGCAGGCTACCGCGCGCTCGACGCCATGGAAAAGCACCTCGCAGGCCGCGAGTTCCTCGTCGGGTCGCGCTATTCGCTGGCGGACATCTCGCTGTACGCGTACACGCACGTCGCCGAGGAAGGCAACTTCGACCTCGGGCGCTACCCGGCGATCCGGGCGTGGCTCGCCCGCGTCGCCGCGCAGCCGGGACACGTCACGATCGACGCGTAGTCCGCCCGTATCACTCGAGACCCGGCACGAAAAGGTCCTTCGGGTAGCGGACCGTGTAGGCGAGCACGACGTCTTTCTTTTCGTGCGGCGCCAGCGTCAGCTTCCACAGCATCACGCCGGGCCGCGTCTTGCTCGCCGTGGAGTTCGGCGTCGTCGTCTTCCCGCTCCGAAACGAGCGCGACCTCTCCCGTTCCCGCATCGAGCGTCGCCCGATACGAAGGGGCCCACGACGCGCCGGCCACGAGGTACGACAGCCGGAGCGTGAGCGTGCCCGCCTGCCGGGAGTCGAGCTCCGCCGCGCGCGGTCCTGGTCGCCGAGCTCGTTGAGTTTTTTCGCGATGAGGTCGTCCACCGCGGCGACGCGGTCTTGCGAGCCGATCTTCGCCAACTCGCCTTCGATCCGCTTCACGTCGTCACGGAGCGCGAGCTGTTCGGGCGTCTCTTTGGGGGAGTCGGCGCGCTCGCGAATCGCCACGGCGCCCAGCACGGCGGGCACGCCCTTGGCCGCGACGCGCAGCGAGTCGGGCTCGGCGAAGACCGGTATGTCCCGGAACTCGACGACCCGGGCGCTTTTCGCCTCGATCGTCGCCGCAGGCGCCGCAAGCGGCGCGAGGCCGGCGAGCGCCACGAC
>JANMVW010000338.1:0-1725 GCA_031393555.1 Acidobacteriota bacterium | reverse complement strand
GCCGTGAGCGTCGACGCGGATCAGATGCGCCGGGCGCTCATCAACCTGATCGACAACGCCGTCGCGGCCGTTCATGGCGTCGGGACCATCCAGATCGTGGCGCGCCCTTGGGCCGGGCCGGGGTCGCTTTGCGTGGAGGTGGCCGACGGCGGACCGGGAATCGAGGCGGCCCAGCGCGAGAAGGTGTTCACTCCCTATTTTTCAACGAAACCGCGCGGGACGGGACTGGGACTCGCGATCGTGCAGCGCATCGTCGTCGAACATCAGGGATCGATCCGCGTCGACGACAATGCGGGAGGCGGAGCGAGGTTCATCATCGAAATTCCCGGCGACCAGACGTCGGGCGAGGCGAGGGTCGAGCCACCCCAGCCCACCGGAGGAAGCGATGAATCGTGAATCGATCCTGGTCGTGGACGACGAGCCGGGAGTCCGCTCGATGCTCGAGGCGATCTTGAAGGACGAAGGGTACGGGGTGGCGGCGGTCGGCTCGGGAGAGGAAGGGGTGACGGCCGCATCCACCCGCGCCTTCGACGCGCTGCTGCTCGACGTTTGGCTTCCCGGCATCGACGGCATCGAGACGTTGTCGCGGTTGAAGGCCCAGGGCGTCGACGCGGAAATCGTGATGATCTCCGGCCACGGCACGATCGAAACCGCCGTAAAAGCGACGAAGCTGGGAGCGTTCGATTTCGTCGAGAAGCCGCTGTCCCTCGAAAAAACCCTCCTCGTGCTGCGCAACGCCCTTCGTCAGCGCCGTCTCGAGAAGCGCAACCGCTCGTTGCTCGACCAACTCGCGCGGGACACCGAGATCTTGGGCGATAGCGAGGCAGCCCGCAGCCTGAGGCGCGAAGCGGACGCGGCCGCTACCTCGGAAGCCCCGGTTCTCGTCTGCGGCGAGGTGGGGTCGGGCCGGGAAACCGTCGCGCGCCATATCCACTCCGCGAGTCGCCGTGCGGATCAGCCCTTCGTTCACGTGGCCTGCGCAAGCCTGAGCGGCACGTCGGGCGCGGCGGTTCTCCTTGGCTCGGGGGAGGGACCGGGACGCCTTGCGCTCGCCGAGCGCGGGTCAGTCTTCCTGGAGGACGTCGACGTCCTGCCGGGAGCGCTTCAATCGGCGATCGCCGCCTGGTCGTCTCGCCATCCCGACGTTCGGTGGATCGCCACGGCCGCGCCGGACCCGGCGGGACTCACGTCGCCCCTCCGCGAACAACTCGATGTCGTCCGGATCACGACCGCCCCGCTGCGCGCCCGGCGGGAGGACATCGCGCTGCTTTCGACGCGGTTCCTGCGCGACCTTTCGCGTGAATACGGCCGCGTGGACAAACGGTTTTCCAAAGACGCGCTCGCCGCACTGAGCCGCCACGATTGGCCCGGCAACATACGTTCGCTTCGCAACGCCGTGGAAAGGGCGTTGCTGCTCGCTCCAGCCGATGAGATCCAGGTGTCGGACCTGCCGGTGGATCTCGGCGGCGCGACGCACGCGACGGAGGATCTCTACGGCTCGTTTCCGACGCTGGCCGACGGTCTTGCCGCGTTCGAGCGGTACTTCTTGCGTCGGGCCTTGCGGGACGAGAGGGGCGACATCGAGGCGGCCGCGCGGCGCGCGGGTGTCTCCGCGGCGATGCTGCGCGAGCGCATCGGCTGACCGGACGAGTCAGGACGCGCGGGAGCCGGTGCGGGAGACCCAAGCGAGCGCGCCGGAAACCGTGAGCAAGGTGGCCAAGGCGG
>JANMVW010000180.1:0-6528 GCA_031393555.1 Acidobacteriota bacterium | reverse complement strand
GTCTTGTCGGCCAGCCAACCGCGTGTTTCCTTGCCCGAGCAAGGGGCAAACAGCAGGGCGACCCCTGCACCGACCGCCGCGCCGACCATGGCGGCTACCAGAATTCCCCTGCCGTTCCCCGAAGTGTTGTCGCTCATCGAGTCCTCGCTTTCCGTTGCTGAAGTTGATTCCGAGTGGGCATGATCGGAGGGAACGCAGCCGGTTGCTATGGGGGGTTCGCCCCATCTCCGTACGGTGAACTCCTACCGACGCGGCGCGATTCCTCCCGTATCATTGCGAACGAAAGCAAAGAGGTCCCGCATGAATCAAAAATCGAGAGATGACCGTGCCCACCTGTCCGCAATCGCTCATCGGGTGATGATCGAGCGGGGGATGGAGCCGGACTTCGAAACACCGGTGAAGCAGGAGTTGGCGGCGATCCGCGGACCCGCCGAACCCGCCGCCTCGGCGCGTGATTTGCGTGGGCTAAAGTGGGCCTCCATCGACAACGACGACTCCCGAGACCTGGACCAGCTCACCGTGGCCGAGCCCTTGGCGCGGGGGCAGGTCAGAATCCTCGTGGCGATTGCGGACGTGGACGCGCTCGTCCGGAAAGACACGGCCATCGATGCCCACGCCTCGCGCAACACGACCTCCGTCTACACGCCCGCCGCCGTCTTCCCGATGCTTCCGGAGGCGCTCTCCACCGGGCTCACCTCGCTGAACGAGGATGAAGACCGGATGGCCGTGGTGGCCGACATGGTGTTCGAGGCGGATGGGGCGCTCGCCGGCTCCGAGCTCTATCGCGCGCGCGTGAGAAACCAGGCGAAGCTGGCCTACCGCAGTGTCGCGGCGTGGCTGGAGAATACCGGCCCAGCGCCTCGCCGGATCCTCGAGGTCCGCGGGTTAGACGAAAACCTCCGCCTTCAGGACGGCGTCGCGCAAAAGCTGGCCAAGCTGCGCCACCGCCATGGAGCGCTGAGCCTGGAAAGCCTCGAGCCCAAGGCGGTCTTCAACGGGGATGCCATGGCGGACCTCGTGCTCGATCGCAAGGACCGCGCCAAGCAGATCATCGAGGACTTCATGATCGCGGCCAACGGGGTGACCGCCGCGTTCCTCGATGCCAAGGGGTTCCCCTCCCTGCGCCGCGTGCTGCGCTCGCCTGATCGTTGGGACCGCCTCAAGGAGCTCGCGTCGCGATTCGGGGAGGATCTCCCCGGCGAGCCCGACGCCGTGGCGCTCGAAGCCTTCCTCGCGAAGCGACGCCGGGCCGAGCCGGAGAAGTTCCCCGACCTGTCGTTGGCCGTCGTCAAGTTGATCGGCCGGGGGGAATACGCGGTCGACCTTCCCGGGGCCGAGCCGCCGGGGCACTTCGGCCTCGCGGTCCGGGATTACACGCATTCGACGGCGCCGAACCGGAGGTTCCCGGATTTGGTCACGCAGCGTCTCCTCAAAGCTGCCCTGTCGGGAGTACCGCTTCCCTATCCCGAAGGCCAGCTTACCGACCTCGCCGTGCATTGCACGCGGAAGGAAGACGACGCCACCAAGGTCGAGCGGCGGGTCGCCAAATCGGCGGCGGCGCTGCTGCTGTCCGGGAGGATCGGTGAGACGTTCGACGCCATCGTCACGGGCGCGTCCGTGAAGGGGACGTGGGTGAGGCTTATGAGCCCGCCCGTCGAGGGGCGACTCGAACGCGGCGCCGCGGGGCTCGACGTCGGCGATCAAGCCCGGGTAAAACTGATCCACACGGACGTCGAGCAAGGCTTCGTCGACTTCGCTCGCGCCTAGGACCCCAACAACTCTCCGATCGGCTTGAGATCCTCGACCCGGTCGCACACCGCCTTCACGACCACCAGGATCGGGACGCCCAGCAGCAAGCCCGGAATGCCCCAGAGCCAGCCCCAGGCGAGCACGCCGACGAAGACGGTCACCGGATTCATCCGTCCGGCGCGACTGGTCAGCCAAGGCGTCAGCACGTAGCCGACCACACTGTGGACGGCGAACGAAGCGCCACCGATCAGCAGCGCCATGTCGAGCACCCCGAATTGCATGAAGCCCACGAGGGCCGAACCGACCCCGATGATCACGGCACCGAGGTACGGAATCAGGTTGGTGACGGCGGCCACCACGCCCCAGACGGCGGCGTTCTGCACGCCGATCCAGGCAAACACGATCCAAGTGGCAACGCCGACGACCGCGCTCGTGAACAGCTGGACCAGCAAGTAGCGCTGGATCTGCACGGTGATCTCATCGAGCGCCTCCAGGGTGATCCGCTTTTGGCTCATTCTCGGGCCGGCCAGCCGGACCATCTTGCGTCGAAAAGAATCGCCGGTCGCGAGCAGGAAGTAAGCGATGAGGAACACCGTGGCGGTCTGGCCGAGTAGGGCGACCAAACCGAGAGTTCCGGTCCAAAGGTAGTCATTGACATTGAAGCGGGGCCGTTCGACGACGACGCGCGTCACGCCGCTGCGGCTGGGAGTGTCGGGCGCCGAGCCCTCGGCGGCGGCGCGCGCGAGCTCGGCGGCCGCTTTTTGCACGTTGTCGATCGAGCCGGGCGGCGACTGGCGCGGACCTCTGAGCGACAGGCGCAGCTTTTGCGCCGCCAGCGGGAACGACTCGATCATCGAGGCCGCATCGTCGCTGAGCGAATAGAGCAGCGAGCCGGTGCCGCCGAGAATGCCCAGCAGCAGCACCGCGGCGCCCACCGCGCGCGGAATCCGGAAGCGCTGCAGGCGGTCGACGATCGGCGACAACGCATAGCTGAGCATCAGGCCCAGCAGCAGCGGAATGAACACCGCCGCGGCCCACTTCAAGGCGAAGATACAGGCCAGGACCGCAAGCACGGCGAGCGAAGTGCTGCGCACGTCGATGGGGACCTTCACCACGACGTGCGGCGGCTCGACGCCGGTCTCGGGGTTCGGCTCGCCGCTCCCGGACATCTCGTCGCTCAGGGGAGGCGCCTAACCGCGGCTCCGGCGCCAGTAGTAACCACCGCCGCCTCCGAACAGGACGACCAGAACGACGATCAAGATGATGAGTCCGCTGTTGCTCATGGGGTTCTCCTCGCTTCAAGGCCGGCGCCAATTCGCCGACGCCTCGTCACGATCCCGCATGAGCGCCGAGCGGTCGATAAGGTGAAACCCTACTCCTCGATTTTGAACCGGACGCCGCTCTCGATGATCCCGGCGGCGATCGCGTAGCGTGTGAGCCCCGCGGTGTCGTGGATTTCGAGCTTGCTCATGAGATTCTGCCGGTGCTTTTCGACCGTCTTGATGCTGATCCCGAGCTCGTCGGCGGTTTGTTTGTTGGCTTTCCCTTCGGCGATCAGCTGGAGGATCTCCACCTCGCGAGAGGTGAGATGCACGCGTCCCGGCTTGCGCCATCCCGCCGCCCCGTGGCGGGGGTTTTGCGAACGATCGCGCTGCCGCTCCGCGACGGCGGGGCTATAGAACGTCTTTCCGAGGTGGGCCTGTCGAATCGCCTTCGGGAGGTCGTGGGAGGACGTTTGCTTGATCAGGAAGCCCGCCGCGCCGAGTCGGATCACCTCATCGACGTACTCGTCATCGCTGTGCGCGGAAAGGACGAGCACCCGGGTGGCGGGGAGCGCCTTGAGAATCTGTCGCGTGGCTTCGAGTCCGTTCATGAGCGGCATCGAGATGTCGATGACGACGACCGCCGGAGTGAGCTTTTTGGTCAGGCGCACCGCTTCCCGGCCCGAATCCGCCTCGCCGACGACTTGCATGTCGCTTTCGAGCTCCAACAACGCGCGAAGCCCTTCTCGCACGACCATGTGGTCATCGGCGAGCAATACGGTGATCGGTTTCATCGCACGGACTCGACAGGCGCGCTCACCGATTTCCGACGACCCTTGCGGAGCGGGATCCGCGCGCCGATGGTGGTGCCTTGGCCCGGGGCTGACTCAACGGAGAAGCTCCCACCGACCATTTCGACCCTCTCTCGCATGCCGAGCAGCCCCAATCGCGTGACCTTCGTGAGTCCGAACGCGCGCGCGACCTGAAAGGACTTTCCGTTGTCGTGTATTTCCATGAGCACGTCTCCACCAAGTTTCCGGATGCGTACTTGCACCAAGTTGGCTCGCGCGTGCTTGGCGACATTCGTGAGCGCCTCTTGAGCCACGCGATAAAGAACCAGCAGTTTGTCGCCCTCTAGCCGTTCCACCGCGGCGGATACCGTGCAATGAATCGGGATGTTCGTCCGTTTCATGAAGTCTTTGACGAAGGAGTGAAGGGCGGGAGTCAGCCCGAGGTCGTCCAAGAGCGGCGGGCGTAAGTCCCGTGCGAAACCATGCACGACGGTCATCGACTTCTCGAGGAGCCGCTGGGTGCCGGCAAGTTGGGTCTTGAGGCTCGAAGCGTTCACTTTGGCCGCACGATTCAGCGTCGTGAGCTTGACGTTGATGGCCGTCAGGCTCTGGCCCACCTGATCGTGGAGGTCGCGGCTGATTCTCTTTCGTTCTTCCTCTTGCGCGCACAGGAGTTCGTGGGAAAGACGACGCAGCTGCTCTTGCAGCTGGCGGGACTTCCCGAGCAGCACGCCGTAGTGCCGCTCGCTCGCCTCGAGGGCCTGCTGCACCTTTTCGCGGAGCGCGACTTCGCTTTTCAACTGCCGCAAGGCTGCTGCGTATCGTCGTGATAAATCAACGCCGGCCGTCTTGGATGTGGACCTCACGCGCACCTCCCGCCGGGCGCGCCAAAGCGCGACACGCCGGACCGGGTGTCATCTTCAGACGATTGTCTCGATCTGTCCACGAGGAAATTGCGCACCGGTCTTGGGTAGGGTTACACCCCATCGCGACCCGGAGACGCGCGAGGTAGCCTGCGAATCGGATCGGTAGAAAAAGGAGACCGCCATGTTGTGGACTATCGCAGTGATTCTCGTGATTATGTGGCTTCTGGGGCTCGTGTCCAGCTACACGATGGGGGGCTTTATCCATGTGCTCCTGGTCATCGCGATCATCCTGGTTCTGCTCAGGGTGATACAGGGACGACGTTTGGCGTCGTAGACAGCCGCCGGACGAGCCGTCGGCACTCGGAGGAAGCGTCATGAAAGTCATCAAGGCCGCCGTTTTCGCGTTGGCAGGCGTGGCTCTCGCGGGCGTTCTCGCCCAGCCGGCGCGAGCGGACGTGTCGTTCGAGTTTGCCTATTCCAACCTGAACCAACACGGTTCCTGGCTGGTCTCGGGGGAGTACGGGCGCGTCTGGCAGCCGCGGGAATACACCCGGGAGTGGAACCCCTACCACGACGGTCACTGGGTCGACACCGACATGGGATGGGCGTGGGTTTCGGACTACCCGTGGGGTTCGCTTCCCTATCATTACGGGACCTGGGTCGTGGATCCTCGCTACGGATGGGTTTGGATCCCGGGAGAGGTCTGGGCGCCGAGCTGGGTGGTGTTCAGGACCGGCCCCGACCACATCGGGTGGGCGCCCGTACCGCCCGGATTTTCGGTCGGTGTCTCGATCGGTTTCGCCGCGCCCTCGAGCTTTATCTACGTCTCGTCCCGCGATTTCCTCGCGCCGGACCTGCGCAGGGCGATCATCCCGCCGTCTCAGACCAACGTGTTCATCAACAACACGACCATCGTGAACAATATCGTGATCCAGAACAACATCGTCATCAATCGCGGCCCCGATGTTCAGATCATCGAGAAGGCCTCCGGCCATAGCGTTCGACGGCAGTCGATTGAAGGAGTCGCTCGGGTGGCGCCGTTCGAGCACGTCAGCCGGGCTGAACTTGCCGTCAGCCCCGAGCGGATGAAACGCGGCCTCCGGGTCGCCGAGCCTGTTCCCGAGAGTCGCGCCTTGCCGGCGTCCGACAAGCACGACTCGCCCAGCGATCAAGGCAAAAAGGGCGCGAAGTCGGCTGCTCCAGCGCCTCCTGCGGCGTCAGCTCCTCCGCCTCCTGCGGTGAAGGACAAGGCGAATGCTTCCCCACGCCACGCTCCGAGGCCGTCTCCCGCGGCGTCGGCTCCTCAGCCGCCCGCGGCGGCGAAGGACAAGTCGAATGCTCGCGAAGCTCCGAGACCGTCGCCCGCGGCGTCCGCTCCTCAGCCGCCCGCGGCGAAGGACAAGGCGAATGCTCGACGCGCTCCGATGCCATCTCCCGCGGCCTCTGCTCCTCCCCGTCCTGCAATGAAGGACAAAGCGAATGCCCGCCGCGCTCCGATGCCGCCTCCCGCGGCGTCTGCTCCTCCTCCGCCCGCGGCGAAGGGCCAGGCGCGTCCTCCGGTCAAGTCGGGCGTGAAGGGCAAGAAAGATAGCCAGGCCACTAACGACAAGGGTGCCGACGATCCGAAGAAATAACCCCACGGTGGCCGCAAGCTTGTTGGCTGACGTAGGGGGGTCGGGACCCCCAAGACCCTAGAATCGTTCGCTCCATGACGATCGGTTGGGATCAGGCCGCGTGGCGTCGTTCGAACCGTGGGAGCTCGGGCGTCCATAGCTTCTGATAGACGCGTCGCGCAGACTCCGACACCGGCTCGCGGCTCGGGAACAGTCGCTGGGCGAAAATGCGCTGGAATCGCCATCG
>JANMVW010000174.1:0-6409 GCA_031393555.1 Acidobacteriota bacterium | reverse complement strand
TATTTTTCGATTTACGCCGTTCGAAGCGAACCTCACGGCGGTGGCGCCGGTGACGTACTCGAACATCGCCCTTTCGACGGGGACCTACATCGTCACGCGGATCGAGTTCACCCCTCCGGCCTTGTCCGACAACAACCTTGCGCCCCCGCCCTACGCCGCCTGTATCGACGGCCTCGCGGTGATCGACGCTCAGTCGACGACCCCCAACCTCCCCGAGAAGTTTCTGTTCACGAGTCCGCCCAGCGACCTGACCGGGTTGTCCTTCACTTTGGGGCCGGGCCAGACCAATCTCGCGTTGACCGTCAACGTTCCCGGTCTGATCGCGGGATATCAAGCGGCTTTCACGTGTCAAATGGTCGCGTGCCCGGGATGCCCCGTGGATCCCAAGCCGACGTTGACCTCGTTCAATACCCCGTCTTTCAGAGCCGCCCTGCTGGCGAATATCACGATTAAGTAGAGAAACCTGAGATGCTGCGCGCGGCGCGGACGTTCGCCGTCATCGCGACGATCGCAATCTCTCTTTCTTGTAAGACGATCGCGAACCCTTTCCCCGCCCAGTCAAATTTCGATTTTGAGATCACGGACTCACTGACCGCCACGCAGCTCGCGCCTCTTCCCTCGCCCCAGATCGTCAACTGGAAAGTCGACGCGATGACGGCGTCGAACATCACCGGCTACAACGGCACGTACTCTTTCCTTTTTTCGGGACCCTGTGCCTACCAGTTGAACGCGCTTGCACCCGTCAGTTTCCCCACGGCCTGCCGGACCTCGGGTTTGTCCCTGGCGTCGGGTCCTGAACCCGTCACCGCGACTCTGCGGATCACGATTTCCCGGCTCGAGCTTCGGGCCGCGGCACGACCCGACCTCACGGGCTCGGCCGACCCCGATGGGGATGGGCTGCCGAACAGCTCCGACAACTGTCCGATCGTGTCCAACCCCGATCAGCGGAACGTGAATCCGACCACCGAGGCGATCCTCGTCGGCGATGCCTGTTCCGATCTCGATGCGGCCGACCTTCCGACGATTTCGGATCAAGATCTCGACGGCGTCCCCGACCGGAGCGACAACTGCTTCTGGTATCCGAACCCTCGCGCGCCGGGCGAAACTGCGCCGCTGGATGCCGATCGCAACGGGATCGGCGACGCCTGCGAGCGCGTCGCTCCGGTCGCTCTCGTCGGCGGGCCGATCACGGTCCAGTGCGACGCCGTTTCGTTCACGCCGGAGCCGTCCAAGGTGGCTTTGTTTCGCATGGATTTCGGGCGGCCGGGCGTTTTGACCTGCGACGCCGGGTTCACCGGCTGCACCATCACTCCGAACGCCTTGAAGGTCAGCCAGGTGGGCCAGTCAACGACGTTCGACTGCCATCAAGTTTTCTAGCGCGGCGAATCCGTCAGCGCTTTTCCGAGCGAAGGCGATTACGGGCGGGCGGGCCTGCGGCGACGCTTGGCCGTTGCGGCCTGCTCGAGCACCGTATCGATCACCGTCGCAACCGCGGAAGGCTCGATCGGCTTGGAGAGACAGCGCACCGCGCCGCATTCCAGGATCCGGGCCTCGGTTTCTGGCGTGTGGTAGCCGGTCATCGCGATCACGACGGTCGATGCGGACTCCGAATCGCCCTTGATCGTCCGGCACACCTGGAAACCGTCCAGCCCCGGCATACGCAAATCGAGAAGCACGACATCCGGGCGAAACGTGGCGACCAACCGCCCGGCTTCGAACCCATCGGCCGCCGTCATCACGTCGTAAGGAGTCGAGCGACGCGAGAGGCTCTCGGCGAAAATGTCACGGATCGCGTCCTCGTCGTCCACGACCAGGACTCGTGAACGGCCCGTTCCATCCCTGAGATCCTCGGGGAGCGGGATCCCGTTCTCCCGCATGAACCGCGCGAGGTCTTCACGGCGAATCCGCCTGTGCCCGCCGGGGGTGCGAAAGGCCGGTATGCGACCCGCATTGACCCAGTTGATGATGGAGAGGGGTGAAACGTGGCAGAGTTTTGCGGCCTCGAACGTCGTGAAGACTGCCTTGTCGCGCATCGTTCAGGCCCTTAAGAATTTGAATTATTAAAATAAACCGCGGGTAATATGAACACTTCAACCATCCGTGTCAAGGCGTTCGACGGGCATGCCCTCGACGACCACGGCGTCACTCTGTTCCGCGAGCCGCGGCTTTCCCGCAAGGTCGCTGAAATGCCCGGAACGGTTGGCTTTGGTCTCGAGATAGAACCGGTTGTGCGGATTGGACGGGATGACGTGAGGGATTCGCCCGTTGACGCGGAGGCCGTACTGCGTGAGTTGCCGGATCTTCGCCGGGTTATTCGTCATGAGACGAACCGACCGGATGGCGAGACTCTTGAGCATGTGCGCCGCAATGGCATAGTCGCGCTCGTCGTCTCTGAACCCCAGCGCCAGGTTGGCCTCGACGGTGTCGAGCCCGGTGTCCTGCAGGGCGTAAGCGCGGATCTTGTTGATGAGCCCGATGCCACGCCCCTCTTGGCGAAGGTAGATGAGGCAGCCCCGTTCCATCGCGCCGAGCGTGCGCAGCGCGACCTCGAGCTGATCGCGACAATCGCAACGCAGCGACCCGAGCGCGTCTCCGGTCAAGCACTCGGAGTGCAGCCGCGTCGGTACGTCGTCGCGATCGAGCACGTCGCCGTGCACCACGGCCACGTGTTCTTTCGCATCGCGGTTGTTCCAGAACGCGGCGATGCGGAAGTCGCCGAAGCGTGTCGGGAGATCGGCGACGCCGACCACCTTCACGCAGACCTTCGCGACTCCGTACCCTTCGCACTCGTGGTCCCGGTCCCGCTCCACCAGGGATTGAAGGGTCACAGCTTCGGCCATGCTCACTCCTGTTCTAGTAGACGTCGCGCACTCGCAATGCCCGCGAGCCACGCCGCTTCGATGCCCCCGCCCGGGGCGAACGACTCTCCGGTGACGATGACCCTCCCCCCTCCGTTCATCCGCAGGGAGAGCGGCCGGCTCAACTCACTTCCACGATCGGAACGGGCGAATCGCCAGCGATGCGCCTGAACCCACGACGGTCTCCCCGCCCAAGCTCCGACGAGCCGGGCCGTTTCCCGGATGAGCCCGTCGGACCACGTCTCCTCCGGCGTCTCGAGGTGTGCAAGGGACCAGCACGGCCGGGCCTGGACCACCAACACAACGGAACGAGGCGCCTCCCGCTTGGCCGAGTCGTGCGAGATCATCTGCACGCTCGCCGAGTCCTCAGGGTAGCGAATGTCCCATGAAGGGCGGGCGGTGTCGAGGGAATACCCGGCGAGCACCGTCAAACAGGCCTGGGAGCCGATCATCCGCATCAACGCGCCGACAGCCGCGGCCTCACGCCCTTCGCCCGCGAGCGGGACGAGGAGCTTCACGGCGGTCGGGGGCGGCACGGCGAGCACGACGGACGGGGTCAAGAAGGGCTGTCCTGATTCGGTCTGAACCAGAATCCCCCCGGAGGCGGCCGAAAGCGACACGACCGGGGTTTCCAGCCGAACGTCGAGACCACGAGCGAGGTGCTTCGGAAAGACCGTCAGCCCTTCGGCGTACGCCAGACGCCGCTCCAACGGCTCGAACGCTTTCGGGGCGCAGGGGGGACCGACGCCTTCGATCTCGCGGGGCCAACCGTCCAGGAGGGTGGCCCCCGGAACCGCCGTGATCGCCGCAAGGAATCCTGGGTCGGAACCGTGGAGAAACGCCGCCCCGTGATCGACCGGCTGCCCGGAGACGCGGCGGGTGGCGCAGCGTCCCCCGACGCCCCGTGATCGTTCGAAGACCATGTGCGACAACCCGTGGCCTCGAAGGGTGGTGGCGCAGGCCAGACCGGCGATCCCGGCCCCGACGACGACAGCGTCAGCAGCCCGCCGCGTGACCCCTGGCGTCACGGACGCCATCCCGCCCCATCCAGGATCAGTCGGCCAAACGCGGCTGGCTTATGAAAATCCGGAGGGTCCGTGAACGTCGGCGACCAGCAGGAAAACTCCGGCGCACCCTCTCGCGGCCGCTCGATTCTGAAGAAGTTCGCCCGCCAGACAGGTGGCAAGGGGCCCTCGCAGAGTGCGGTCCAGGGGACCGCGAGCTCCACACGCCAGGACCCCGGCAAGGGGCGGGACACCGAGGCGACAAGACCCGGGGCGTTCCAGGCCGCATCGACCCTCATCGCATCCCGTCGTCCCTGCGGGTTCGTCACGCGCGCATCGAAGATCGCACCGTTCGGGTTGACCTCGATCTCTATGTAGTCCGTCGGATCATCCTCCCCCGGAGCCACGAACAACTCGACGACCTCTTCCTCCCACAGCGGGGCATCGCGGCGCGTATGGGTCGCCCAGATGTCCCGATCGTTGCAGTCGAAGCGCAAGAGCAGGGCTTCGGCGTCGTGCGCGATGCGTACCGAGGTCGCCTGCAACGGATCGGCGCCGTCCTGGGCGCGTCGCAATGCGATGGCGGGCACGCGCGACCACGACAACGCGTCGAGCGTTCCACGCGGCGCCGCCCTGTCGACCCGCGGGACGACCGCCTCGAGCCTCACCCGTGCTACTTGTCCCAGGCCATGACGCGCCGAACCCACGAACGCGTCTTGTCCCGGCCCGGACCGAGCTTCAGATTGTCGGCGAAGAACTTCAGCATCGGGCTCGTGCTGACGTCGTGCTGCGGTTCGACACCGTAATGAACAGCCGGCGCCGCGACGACGTCGGCCGCGGTCATCGCGTTCCCGACGAGCCAATCGCCTTCGCGTAGGCGCGCCTCGATCGGACCGGTGTGCTCGTTGAGCAGCGCGCTCGCACGCGCCAGTTCGGCCGGAACCGGCGTCCCGGACATCAACTGGCGAAACGCGATGCCGATCGGCTCCGACAACTCGTTACGGCCGAGGCGCTCATAGCGCTCGATCGCCCGCATCGTGTCGTAGTCGGAGGAAAACAACGGTTTCGTGGCGCGAAAATTGGCGTCGAGATAGCGCAGGATCGCGCTCGAATCGAAAAGCACGCACCCGTCGTGGACCAGAACCGGCGTGAACGGCTGGCCCGAGATCTTGACGACCTCGGAACGATCCTTGGAATCGACGACGAGGCTCTCGTAGGCGAGCCCCTTGTACGCCAGCGCGATCCGCGCCTTCATACAGTTCGGCGATCCAACGAGGTGGTAGAGCTTGATGGATTCAGCCATGGATGAGTCCTCCCGTCAAAGATCTGATTCTAGCGCTTCTCTCGAGAACAGCTCGGCGAGCCAGGCGAAGTCCTCGGATTCCTTACCGGTCGAGCCGGAAGAGCGCCCGCGCGTTCGCGGTCGTGGCCGACTCGAGAACGGAGGCGTCCTCACCGCGCGCGGCGGCCAGAGCCTGGAGCGTGTGAACGACGAACGCGGGCTCGCAACGGGCGCCTCGCTTCGGACTCGGCGCGAGATACGGGCTGTCGGTCTCGACGAGGAGGCGATCGAGCGGCGCGCGGCGCGCGGCCTCGCGAACCTCGTCGGCGTTCTTGAAGGTCAAAACGCCGTTGAAGGCGAGGTGCCAGCCGATCGCGAGGTACCGCTCGGCGTCTTCCGGCCCGCCGGTGAAGCTATGGATCACGCCCCGGTTCCGGGAGTGGGATTTCAAGATCGCGGCCATGTCGTCGTGCGCCTCACGGACATGGATCACGACCGGCAAATCGAGCCTGGCGGCGAGGTCGAGCTGGCGCTCGAACCGCTCCGCGTGGACCACCCGCGAGTCGAGATCGTAGTGATAGTCGAGCCCGATCTCTCCGACGGCCACGAAACCGCCCGCCTCGAGAAGCTCCGCGAGCGCCGCATACGCCTCGTCAAACGCCGGGCCTGCGGCATGGCTCGAAAACGGGTCGAGCCCCACCGTCGCAAAGACGACGCCCGCGTGCCGAAGGACCAGCTCGCGTGCGCGGAGGCCGTCCTCGACGCCCGTTCCGATGGTGACGCACGCGGTGACCCCCGCGGCGAGGGCCCGCGCGATCGCGTCGTCGGCGTCGCCGGCGAACTTGGCGTGCGTGAGATGACAGTGCGTGTCGATCATTCGTATCGGAGGGCTTCGATCGGGTCCTGGCGCGCGGCCTTGAGCGCCGGCCACATGCCGAACACGAGTCCGACGGCGGTCGAGACGCAAAAGCCCAGCACGACCGACCACAACGGCGCCGCGGCCTGGAAGCTGAATGCGGCCCGCGCGATGAACGCCGCGCCCAATCCGAAGCCGATTCCGAGCGCGCCGCCGACTCCGGTCAACGTGACGGCCTCGACGAGGAACTGGGTCGCGATGTCACGCCGCGTGGCGCCCAACGCCTTGCGTAAGCCGATCTCGCGCGTGCGCTGCGTCACGTTCACCAACATGATGTTCATCACGCCCACGCCGCCGACGAGCAGGGCGATCCCCGCGATCACCAGCATCGCCGCGGCGACGCCGCCCG
>JANMVW010000085.1:0-13636 GCA_031393555.1 Acidobacteriota bacterium | reverse complement strand
CAATGGGAGACCTGACCCCATCTTAGAAACTGAAGCGGACGAATGCACGCAAGCGGTCGTTATCGCGCCAGCGGCCCCAAAACGTCCCCGTATCGCCGCTGATCAGGTCCAGTTCCCCGCCGGCGCGAACGGAACCGTTGAACGGGTACGAGCCGGAGACACGCACCCACGAGTCGCGGTCCTGCGTGCCCACGGTCGCGTTGAGCGCGACCTGCCACTCGGTGGCCTCCCCCTTTTCGACGTACAAGAAGACCGCGGGGAGAAACGCCTGGTCCAGCGACGCCGGATCCGACGACGACGGGTCGCCGCCGACGGAGCCGCCGTACCCGGCGATGACTCGCGACCCGGAGCGCGACCACTCCCCCTCTACTTGGTACAGCGCGTACCCGTTGTCCGTACCGCCCGGAAAATGGAAATAGCCGGCTTCGCCCCGAAACGCGAACGGGCCGGCAAGCACTTCGCCGTCTAAACCTGCGACTTCGAGTTTCACGAAGTTTCGGTTGAGGGTCGTGAAGCCGGGAGTGATGCGAGGTGCGTCGTCGAATCCTCGAAAATACGAGGCCCGAATCTCGCCACGCGACCCGCGATAGCCGCCAAACAACGCGCCTTGAAGCATGTCCCAGGATGTCGGCGGGAACGCAGCGTCTCCCCAGGAGAGCTCGACGGGGACCGACGGCGTCTCGAACCATCGACCGTTCAACTGGGGCAGCCGCGACGGCGCGTAGCTCGCCACGAGAGCTCCCTCGACCGACCATCGCTCGTGCTCCCAGGTCACATCGACGGCCCACGGCGAGAGGCGCGCCGGTTCGAGCGGGTCGGTCCAATCACGCGGGGTCAGATTGTCGGTGGCATTGATGAACGTCGTGCGCTGAAAGGTCAGCCGTTGCCGTCCGACCACGATCGTCGCCTCGCCCGCGCGAAAACCCAGGGCCAGGTCGCGAAACCTGAGCGGCGCGCGCTTGAGGCCGCGGTTGGCATCGTCATAGAGCGTGTCGCGGTCGAAATCACCGTGGGTTTCCAGTTCCAAGATCGCGGCGAGCTTCACGAAGAGCCACCGGCGCGGCTGTGCGTCGAACGTATAGGTTGCGCGAAACCAACCCTGAATCGTCGGCTCGCTCTCGTCGTAGCCGTCGACCCACGTTTCGATCGAACCGCCCTGGTCGAGCGCCTCCGCGCGAGTGATCGTGCCTGCAAACAGGAGACAAACGAGCAGCAGGCGTCGCATCGAACCCTCGAGGACGCGACATCGTAACAGCACCGCACGTCCGCCCCGGCATGGCTGGCCCGGCCGACTTGCGATAACCTCGTCGCGTTTCCCGTGAGGGGAGAGGAAAGCCCATGAAGAGATTCGTAACGTCGTTCGTTTTGCTGCTCGCCCTGCCCACGATCGCCGCCGCCGGAGAGGTGTACGGCAAGGTCACCTCGGGCGGCGCCGCGGTCGGTGAAGGAACCGAAATCGTCGCAAAGTGCGGCGCAAAAGCGTATCCCGCGGTCAAAACCGACAAGACGGGAAGCTTCCACCTCGTCGTTGCCGAGACGGGAAAGTGCACGCTCACCGTGACGCAAAAGGGCCTTTCGGCCAGTCTCGAAATCGTGTCTTACGACGAGGGCGCCCAGGCCGACATCGTGCTCGAGACGAAAGACGGCAAGCTCACCGCGCGTCGCAAGTAGCCTCGTCATGCCCGAAGAGCCGAAGCGCAAAGATTTCTGGGACAAGGTCGCGGTCCTTCTCCACCCGATGGGCGGACTGCTGACGGCTCTGGCGGTGACCTACGTCGGCATGAAGGGATCACGCGTCCTCGACAGGAGGCAGTCGGTCGACACCAACGCCCGCCTCTATTCCGAATTGATGAGCCGGCGCGAGGAGGCGGAGTCGAGCCTTCGGAAGGACATGTTCGTCTCGATCATCTCGTCGTTCCTGCAGCCGTCCCGCGAGGACCTCGACGGGAAGGTCTTGAACCTGGAACTGCTAGCGTACAACTTCCACGACTCGCTCAACCTGAAGCCCCTTTTCCTCGATATCCAGCGGCGGTTGCGCAAATCGTCAGACCCCGAGCGCGACGACTTCCTCAAGCGCATCAACCGCGTCGCGAAGGAGACCACCGCGAAGCAGCTCTTCTCGCTCCAAGGACAAGGAAAGCTGTTCACACGCTCGGTGGACTTCGCGGAACTCAAAGCTGCCGGACGCGCGGGGATCGAGCTCGAGCCCGAAACCATCACCGTGCGCAAGATCACGTGCCAGATCGGCCTCCGCGTGCTCATGCTCGACGAGGCCCAGGAGCAGTTGCTGGTGCGTCTCGAGGTCAAGGCCCCCGAGGGCCAGCCGGACGTCCCCGACACCCGCGCCACCTTCAACGTCGGCTACTTCGACTTCCCCGTCATCGACAACACGCGCCTGGCGAACGGGCTGCGCTGCGCGGTCACGTTGACGAACCTATCCAAGGGCGTCGCCGCGGACTTGACCACCGTGTGCTTCCCCGGTGAATTCGCGAGCCTCAAGGACCGCCCGTACTACGACGAGGTGATCCAGAAGCTCCGCGAGGCCAACGCGGACGACGAGCCTACTCAGCCCTAGGGTGGATGGTCCGCATCGCCGCAACCGTGAACAGGGCGCCGCCGATCGGCGGGTTGACGTGCACGTTGCCGACGACGAGCCGGGTCGTCCCGGGGCGTTTGGCGTCGGTGAGCGACCACGCGTGCACGATCGGGACCCCCGACACCTCGCGCACGTCGCCTCCTTCGAAGACACGGCGCAGCGAGCCTTCGACGTAGGTCTCGACGCGAATCGTCACGTAACGGTCTTGCAGCACCCAGAAGACGAGCTTCGAATACTGGGATTCCTCTTCGGGCTTGGGCACCGCTTCGATCTTGAAGCAGGTCGCCCCGGAGAGAACCTCCTCACCGAGAAGGGTGTAGGTGTACGCGTCGAGATCGCGCTCTTCCATGTCTTCATAGGTGAAATGCGTGCCGAGGAATCGCGTCGATTTTTCCTGCTTCGCGACCCGGCGGTCGCGATCGATCGCGGGAGCGTAGAACCACTGCTCCGCGGGCTTGCCCGCGTGCGACAGCGTCAGTAGGCCGACGCCCTTCACTTCGGCCGGCTCCTGGAACTGGATCAACCCTTTGGCCTCCGGGCCCCAGCCCAGGCGCCACGAGCGCCAAGCCTTCTGCTTGATCTTTCCCTTGTCCTCGACCGTGATGACCCCCTCCGAGTACTCGGAGGCCGTCCGCCGGCGCTTGTCCACTTCGGCCATGATGGCGTGACCGTCCTTCGGTGTGTCCGGGTGGGCCAGAGCGATCGCGAGCATGACGGCGAGACTCAAGGGACCTCCTACTCGAATTCGAGCGCTTCGGCGGGCGACACCGAAAGGGCGAGGCGCGCCGGGTAGACCGCCGCGAGCACGGTGACGGCGACGAGGAGGGGCGCAAGCCCCAGGGCCAGGCTCCAGGGAAAAGCGTACGGGAGCGTCCAGCCGGTGTTGGTCGCGCTAATCGAATCGGCGGCATACCCGATCAGATAGGAGCCGAGCGCGTAGCCGACGACGCTTCCGACGACGGCGATCCCCAGGGCCTCGAGCACGATCAAGGCGAACACCTGGCGCCGCATCGTGCCCAACGCCTTCAGGATTCCCAGCTCGCGCCGCCTCTCGGCGACCGAAATGACGAGCGTGTTGGTGATGCCCAAGACGGCGACGAGGAGCGCGATCACCAATTGGATGTACGACAGCGCGAAGAACTGGTCGAGCAGCTTGTGGATGTTCCCTCTCATCTCGGCAGCCGTCATGATGAACAGCCGGTCGGTCTTACCGGACAGGCGCGTCCTGATCTCTCCCGCGATTCGGGAGCGGTCGGCCGACGGCTCGGTCAGGATGTCGATCGTGTCGATGCCCTCGTCTTTCCAGCGGGACAAATAGACGGAGCGGTCCATCCAGATCGTCCCCTGGTCCGACGAATAGTCCATGACGACCGCGAGAACGGGTACCGTCAGCGGGCCGGTCGGCGTGTCGAGGGTCACCGTGTCGCCGACCTTCTTCGAAAACAGCCTCGCGAAGTTGTCCGAGACCGCGACGCCCTCACCGCGCGGCACGCGCGAGACGAGATCCTGTCTGGAGCCGGCAAGCAACGTCATCTCGAGCCGTCGGTAGGTGCGCTCCAGGGGGAGCGTCGCGAGGAACGGCCGCTTCCCTTCGTACTTGACGTGAATGCCGCGGAACTCCTCGACCCAGCGCACGCCAGGAATCCCCGAGAGGATATCCGCGAACTCCGGGGGCAGCCGGTAGGCTTTCGAGAAGAACCGATCCGAGGCCGTGACGTAGAAGTCGGCGTTGATGACGCCATTCATCCAGATCGTGTACGAAAGGCGAAACGCGTGCGTCAGGCCCGCGAGCGTGAGCACGAAGCCCAAAGACACCATGAGCGCCAAGACCGTCGCCGACGTGCGGCGCGGCGCCTGCAGGAGGGTATCCGTCGCGATGCGTCCCTCAACGCCGAAGACGCGCTCCATGACGGGACGCAGCACGCGGACCAGCGGGCCGATCAGGGAAGGCGCCAACAGCAGGGCGGCGCCGTTGATGAGGAGCATCCCGAAAATCGCTCCGGGAAACGTCTTGCGCGCGATCGTCGTGACGACCACGCCTGCTCCCGCGGCGACCACCAGACCCGCGGCGAGGCGCAGCCGCCCCGAACCCACGGACAAGCGTTGGAAGCCGCCCTTGGCGAGCGCCTCGACCGGTTGGAGGCGCGCGGCGGAAAGCGCCGGGAAGAATGCTGCCGCGATCGCGCTCGTCACCCCCAGCAAAAAGCCGACGAGCAGGACCGCCGGGTCGAGCGCGACGACGGATTCGGAGTGCGTCAGGCCGTAGGCCACCTCGGTCAGCCCCGCGATGAACTTCGTCGTCGCCTGGGCGAGAACGAGCCCGGCGCCGACCCCGATCGCCGCCCCGACACAGCCGACGATCGCCCCCTCGACGAGGAACAACCGCAGGATCACCCCGCGCGCGACGCCGAGCGATCTCAAGATGCCGATCTCGCGGCGGCGGCGGGTCGCGGCGACGGCGAACACGTTGAAGATCAGGAAGACCGCGATGAACATCGCCTGCCACGACCCGAGAGTCAGCGTGCGGCCGAAATTCACGATCAAGACTTCCATCTCGGCCCCGCGCCGCGCCGGGGGCTCGGCCGTGTACCCCGGGCCCAGAGCCTCGATCAGGCGCCTCGCGCCATCCTCGACCGTCACCCCGGGTTCGAGAACGACATCGACGCGGTCGACCAGGCGGCCGCGCGCAAAGACGTACTGTGCGGCGTACAGGTCCATCATCGCGAGGTTGCCGCCGAAGGCGGTCGCGGGCCCCTCAGGCTTGATCAGGCCGCGCACCGTGAACGGCTTCCACCCGTGTCCCGTTTCGAGCCGGATCGTGTCGTCGAGCTTCAGCCCCTTTCGGGCGGCGAACTCCTCGGTGAGGCAGATCGAATCGGGCTGCGCCAGGAAAACCAGCGGATCGTCGAGCACGTCGTCCCCGCCGAAATCCCAGTCCCGGATCGAACGGTCGCCGAGGAAGTCGACCCCGAGCACCATCAACGACTGCTCGGCCGCGCCCTCCGGCTTGACGACGGCCTCGACGATCGGCTGCGCGGCCGCAACGCCCGGCACCCCGCGCACGAGATCCACGATCTCCTCGGGGACACCGGCTTCGCCCGAGGCGACTTCGAGCTGCGCTTTCCCGGCAATCTTGTCCACGGTGCGCCGCAGCGACGTACGCAATGACGCCGACGACAGCTCGATCGCGATGTACACGCCGACGCCCAAGGACACGCCCGCGAGGGTGAGGAGCGTGATGACCCAGTGCTTCTTGAAGTAAGGCCAGGTGACGCCGCGAAGCAGGAACCACATGGCCTAGCGGCTTCTATCGGAGACGAGCTTCCCATCTTTCAAGGACAGGATCCTGTGACATGCACCGGCCGCCTCCGCGTCATGGGTGACCATGACGAGCGTCGAGCCGACCTCGCGGTTGATGCGCGACAAGAGCTCGAGGATCTCGCGGCCGGTTTTCGTGTCGAGGTTGCCTGTCGGCTCGTCGGCGAGAAGCACTCGGGGGGCCATGACGAGGGCGCGCGCGATCGCGACGCGCTGGCACTCCCCCCCCGACAGCTCGTCCGGAAGGTGGTCGGCCCTCTTTTCGAGGCCGACGAGCTCGAGGAATTTCTCCGCGGTCTCCCGCGCCTCGGCCCCAGGCCGGCGCTGCAGCCGCATCGGAAGCGCGACGTTATCGAAGGCCGACAGCGTCGGGAGTAGATTGAAGAACTGGAAGATGAACCCGATCTTGTCGCGCCGGACCCGCGTGAGCGCGTCGTCGCCGAGCCCCGTCAGCTCCGTGCCGTCGAGCCGGACCGAGCCCGAGCTCGCCTGATCGAGCCCACCCAGCAAATGGAGGAGCGTCGACTTCCCCGACCCGGAGGGCCCCATCACTGCGACCATCTCGCCCGCTTCGACCGCGAACGAGACGCCGTCGAGCGCCGTCACGCGGCGTTTCCCCTCGTAGGTTTTGACCGCGTCCGCGACGGCGATCATGGGCGCGGCGTTCACGCGGGCCAGACGCCCACGGAACTGCCGACCCAGTCGAGGCCCTTGTTGTGGTCCACCCCGTGGATCTTCCCGCGCGAGAGCCGAACCATGTTGATCGCGAGCGTGTATTCGACGGCGTCATCGGGCTTCAAGAACATCATGCGGATCTCGGCCTTCACGCCCGTTCCGTCCGGAGAAATCAGCGCGGGCGCGTACTCGACACGCTCTTGCAGAACCCACTGAGCGCGTTCCGCGTGCGGGACCGCGGCGATCGCCTCGGGGGTCAAGTCGGGATTGACGCCGGTCCCAGCGAACGAAAACAGCGGCTTCAAGATATAGTCCGAGCACTGCTCCGGGATCCGATCGACGTCCGAGAGGTACCAGGTCTTAGGGGCGTACGGGTGACGGATCCGCGGGAGAGAGTCCTTCGACCAGATCCAGTACCAGTTCGGATGGCACACCCAAGTCACATCGAGCTCGTCGCGCCAGTCAAACGGCAGCTCGACGCCGCACTTTTCCAGTTCGTCGAACACGATGCGATTGTAAAGCCGCGCAACCGGGACCATGCGGCCGTCCTTCGGCGCGAACAGGCGGCGTCCCTTGCACCGTACCGTCGTCGCGTCCACGCTGCGCACGCCCAACAGCCGGCGCGTGCCGTGGAAATCCGGGCGGGTTTTCTGCTGCTCCGGCGCGAGATCGAGCAGGATGACTTCGTCGACATCGGCGTCGGCGACGACGGTGCGACGGAGAAGCTCGATGTACGCGGCGCGGTCGTTTCCCGAAAAGAGCGGCGTGAACTTCTGAGGCATCCCGGGAATCGACGCCAGGACCTCGCCCCAGATCTCCGCCTGCAGGAGCTGCATGGCGTAGAGCGACGGGAACCCCTGGAGCTCGATCAGCCGCGGCGCGAGCGAGCCGTCGGCCTCGCGCACGATCGCGAAGTCGATGGCGACGCACTGCGGCAAAGCGTCGTCACCGGGGGCGAAGAAACGTTCGGGAATCGCCTGGCGTCCCGCCACGAGCATGTCCGGCTCGCACAAGAGGGCGAGGATTTCCTTCGCGCCGGTTTCGAGCTTCGCCCGCAAGTCGGCCGGGACGAGAAGCGGCATTTCGGCAAGACGGAATCCGTACGACGGCTCTTCGAGGCGTTGCGCCATCAGCGTGCAGACCCGCCGGTACAGGGCGTCGTGATAATTCGCGTTGAAGATCGCGCGGAGGGCTAGGTCCACGACGACGCCGTCGCAGGAAAAGGGTACAGTCCCCTTTTTCTTACAAAACACCCCGCATACCGTTTGGATAAGAAAAAGGGGACGGTCCCCTCTTCCCGCGACACCATCATCCCGCGAGCCCGTGCTCGGTTTCGGTCGCGACGTAGTCCATCACGGCGCGAAGATCGTTGGTCGCGCGATAGACCGCAAGCTGCCGTTCCGCGCCGGTGCCGCCCTCGACGATGGTGCGCACGTACTGGATCTGCTCGCGCGTCCCGAGCTCGTCGACGACGTCGTCGACGAACTCGAGGAGCTCCTCGAGGAGATCGGTGTACGGGACTTCCCTCTGCGTGCCGAAATCGATGAGAAGCCCGCGAATCCCCCACCGCGCCGCGCGCCACTTGTTCTCCATGATCAACGAGCGGCGATAGGGGCGGAAGGTGAGGTTCTTCGCGCGGAGCCGCCACAGTTTCGCCGTGATCGCCTGGAACAGGGCGGCGATCGTGATCGTCTCTTCGGCGCGCAAGGGGATGTCGCAGATCCGGTATTCGAGCGTGTCGTAGACGTGGTGCGGGCGCACGTCCCACCAGATCTGTCCGCCGTCGATGATGCAGTTCGTCTTGACAAGAAGCTCCACGAACTCCTGGTATTCGGCCCAGCCGGTAAAAAAATCCGGGATGTTCGTGCGCGGGAACTTGTCGAACACCTTGCAGCGGTACGACATCCACCCGGTGTCACGCCCCAACCAGAACGGCGAATTGACCGACAAGGCCAGGATGTGCGGAAGGAAGTACCGTGCCTGGTTCATGATCGCGATCTGCAGCTCGCGATCTTCAACGCCGACGTGAACATGCAGGCCGAAGATCAGGTTCGCCCGAGCCACCATCTGCAAATCGGAGATCAGGCGCTCGTAACGCTGGTTCCCGCCGCTGATGGCGACGTTTCCCCAGTGCGTGAACGGATGGGTACCCGCCGCGGCGATTCGCAACCCGTTTTCTCTCGCGAGGACGGCGAGCGACGCGCGTTGGGCAAAAATTTCGGATCGCGCTTCCGCGATGGTCCGGCAAACGCCGGTGCCGACTTCGATCACCGGTTGATGCAGCTCATGCTTGAGCTTGCCGAGGAGGGGGCCGTGTCCCTGCGAGAAGATCTGAGCGATATGAGATCGTAGTTCCCGAGATTCCGGGTCGATGATCTGGAACTCTTCTTCGATTCCTACGGTCAAGCTGGGACGCTTCATGCCTTACACCTTGATGATGGCGCCCTTCATCTTTTCGGGCCAGTTGCCCGTCAGCTCGATGGGCCTGGGGTTCATGGCGCGGTCGATGAGCATGTCGGCCACCGTCTTCAGGATCCAGTCGAAGTTGTCCTGGCCGACCGAAAACAAATCGCAATCGGGGGCCGGATTCATGAAGTCGATCGCGAAGGGAACGCCGTCGCGCAACGCGAATTCGATCGTGTTGAGGTCGTAGCCCAACGCGCGGCACAACGCGAGACAGTCAGACTCGATCCGGCGCGCGAGCTTCGGCTCGGCAGGCGCCGCGTTGCGCACATAACGGTTCTCGAACGACGCGCGCGGGTCGTAGCGCATCACGCGCACGTGACGGCGCGCCACGCCGTAGCACCGGTAATACTCGGTAAACTCGATCGCCTCCTGGGCCATCATCGAGAGTGAGCCGGTGCGGTCGTAGGCCCGAAAAAACGACGCACGGTCGTCGACCTTGTACACGTCGCGCCAACCGCCGCCGTCGGACGGCTTCATGAAGATCGGGAAGCCCAGGTAATCGAAGACCGATTCCCAGTCGACGGGATAGACCAGATTCGAGTACGACTCGGCCTTCGTGTTGGGCGGGTGCTCTTTGTGGGGGAGCAGCACGGTTTTCGGGACGGCGACGCCGCAGGCCTGCGCGACGACGTTGTTGAAGAACTTGTCGTCGCAGCTCCACCAGAACGGGTTGTTGATCACCTGGACGCCGGCGGCGGCGGCCTGCTTCAAATACGTTCGGTAAAACGGCACGTCGTGGCTGATCCGGTCGAGGATGACGTCGTAGTCCGCCGGAATATCCTGGCAGAGAGGTCCGATCTTGCACGGTTCCGCGACGATCTTGCCGCCGGACTTCCGGTTGATTTCCTCCGCCAAGGCGGGCGGGAACGAACGCTCCTGTCCGTAGAGCAGACCGATCTTCTTTGCCAACTTGACCTCTCCCGTAGAATGACGGGCTACTTTATCCGAATCGCGCCCCCGCCATCAAGGCGGGGCGTCCGCCGGGAGGCTTTTCATGCATCGCGAGTATCACCGCTGGCACTCTCCGTCGCTTGGGCGAGACATGGAACTCATCTGGTACGGCCACTACGGTCGCCCCCTCCTCGCGTTCCCGACCTCGCTGGGGAGCTGCTCGCAGAACGAGGACATGGGGCTCTTGCGCTCGCTCAGCGACAAGATCGAGGCCGGCGAGGTCCAGGTGTGCTGTGTCGACGCGATCGACGCCGAGTGCTTGTACAACGACGACGCCCACCCGGGCTGGAAGGTGTTTCGCTACGCCCAATACGACCGGTACCTCATCGACGAGGTCGTCCCCATGATCCGGGCGAAGGCCGGGCGCGAAGACTTGATGACTTTCGGCGCGTCGTCCGGCGCTCTCCATGCCGTCAATTTCGCCGGGCGCCACCCCGAGGCCGTCTCCCGCGTGATCTCGTTTTCGGGGCTGTACGACATCCATCGCTTCCTGTACGGCTACTGGGACGACAACTGCTACTTCAGCTGCCCCGTGGCTTTCTTCCCCAACCTCCCGCCCGATGAAATCGACCGGATGAAGCACATCGGCTGGGTGATCGCGACCGGCGAGCACGACCATCTCGTTCAGGCCAACCGCGACTTCGCCGCGATGCTCGCCGGCAAGGGCTTGAACGTTCACGCGGAATTCTGGGGCGGCGTCTTCGGCCACGACTGGCCGCATTGGAGCGAGCACCTCAGGCGGTTCGTGCCCTAACGGGAAACGAGCCACCAAGGGATCGAAACTTAGCAAAACATTACGATTTCGATGTTTTTCCCGTGGAATAGGTGTTTTGGGCCCTCCGAGAGGCCTTCTACGGCGAAATTGGCCTCCTAGGATCGTCCAGGAGGCGCGATCTCGGGGCGACGCGGGTTACCAGACCCCCCGAAATCGACGAAGACAAAGCGAAAATCGGCTGAAGGGGTGAACTCGCCAAACGTCGGCCGGTACCTCATCGACGAAGTCGTCCCCATGATTCGGGCGGAAGGCCGGGCGCGAGGACTTGATGACCTTCGGCGCGGCTACTGCGACCGACAACGGCCACTTCAGCTGCCGCGTGGCGTTCTTCCCCAACCTCCCGCCCGACGAGAGACCGGATGAAGCACATCCTGGGTGATCGCGACCGGCGAGCACGACCACCTCGTCCAGGCCATCCGCGACTTCGCCGCGATGCTCGCCTGCAAGGGATTGATCGTTCACGCGGAATTCTGGGGCGGCGTCTTCGGCCGCGACTGGCCGCACTGGAGCGAGCATTTCAGGCGGTTCGTGCCCTAGGGAATCGGGGCGGCCACAGAACTTCGCTTCGTGCGAAGCACAGCCTCAATGACCTGATCGCCTTTTCCCCTCGCGCCTCGGATTCGCGGTGTGCCTGCTCGATACGCTTTCGCTTACTTTTGTTCATGACCCATAGACTCTGAAAGGCCGGCGGCCCAACGCTCACGTTCAGCCGCCGGCCGGAGGGCGCGCCGTGTTAGGCAAGCTAGTTCGATTGGCGCGCCTCGTTGGGCGAAGACAGCAAGCCACTCATCGATGCTCTACGACTGACCAACCGCGCGACTCCATGCATGCACGGTAAAGGCGATTCGCCTCGTCTTGAGCTAACTTGTTGTCGCCGTGAAAAAAGATGCGTTTTTCTTCAGTCGGTGCGACTGTACCGACGCGCGATTCCTGGGTACAGGCGTACGTGTCCCGTTTCAAATCTGCTTCAGACGCACCCGTTTTGAGCCAGGCTGCAGGTGCGCCAGCGGCACAGCCGGCCAGCAGCACCAGAACGATGAAAGCGTTAGCAGGATTGAATTTCATTAGGCCGAACCTCTCTTTTGGCCGAACGGCCGATCCATCGACGCCGCAAAAATCAGCGTCAGTCTTCCTGGCCACCACTGATGTCCTGGCATCGCCACACCGAACGCCTTTGACCCGTTCCCGGTTTTCAGAGCGAGGATGCCTTACCGCACCAAGCGGTCGTAGTCCGCGTGCGACCCAATCCAGAACCAGATGACTTCCTCGCCTCGTCGAACACCGATAGCACGACACCCAAGGCCAACTCGAACCGACATGATCGGCTCCGTGGGATGAACCCGCTTGAAGCGAAGGCTTGGGTGACTGGGATTCTGAAGAAAGAGGCGGTACGCCCTGCGAGCCTGCTCCTGCACTGGCCGGGGGAGTTCAGCGAAGCAGCTTCGGAACCGCGCCGTAACATGCGATCTCACAAGGTGTCGGGGTCCAGTGCGATCGTCGATCCGTGCTCGTGCTCGTTGGCGGCTTCTTCAGCCAATTCCGCGAGCCGCTTCCCGGAACCCGCGAAAGCCTCCGACCATCGTCGTTCGGAAGTGAGTTCGACCAAGACGAACCGTGCAAGCTCGTCTTGTTCGTGCTCAGGGAGCTTGGACGCTTCCTCGAACGCTTTCTTCAATTGATTGGTCACGGCAACCTCGCTGACTCCGTATTGTACATGGACCGCGCGTTCGGGTCGGGCCATCTCCGCTCAAGGGCGGGCTAGGCGACGAGCCCGGGGCCTCCCCTCTGTCTTTCTCTTCGGCTGCGGCGGCCGAGCAGTCGGTGACGGCGTGGACCAAAAGCTGCAGCCTGTCAACCCGCCCGCTTTGAACGGGGCTTCCCGGCGGCCACGATCGTCGTGCGGAGGCGTGCGTTGACCTGCTTCGCATCGCGAAACACTTTCGCCACATCCGGGTCGAGCACGACGACCAACGTACCGCGCGGGTTTGGGGTCGGTTGCGCCTTTCGTAGTGTTGGCCTTCATGCGGTGTCCCAGACGAATTCAATCGCCCTAGGCGCCGGAGAATGCCACACGAGCCGCGCTCCGCTACGGCGCCCGTTGCAGGGCCGCGGCCGTCACCGGCTCGGGGACCCCCGCCTTCTTCCATTGGACGAGGTCGTTTGCCGAAAACGCCGACGCCAACGTCTGCTTCGAGACGTAATCGACCAGCAGGCCGGTGCCCACCTGCTCGCGGCGGAGTTGCTTCACGTCGGCCAAGAGCTGCGCGGGCGTTTTGGGGAGAACGGCCGGCGCCACCTTCGAGTTGACGCGCGAGGGGGGCACGGCCAGGGCGACGCGGCCTTGCGGACGCGCGGGCGCAGGCGCCGCAGCGGCGACGTGCTCCGGCGCGGGCTGCGGAACCGCGGTGAGCCACGCCTCCTGCAGGTTCGTGCTAACGAGTACGCTTGCAGCGGCCTGCTGAAGCGCATCGGCGAGCACTTCCTCGCAGTTGATGGGGTTGCGCCACCGGCCCTTGGTCTTACCGGTACCCAGCGCGGTGCCCGACGCAAAAACGCGCCCCGAGCGATCGGCCAGGGTCCAGGGGAGCTGCACTTCCGCGGCGAACGTCGATCCGTAGAAGGCGTGCGTCTCGAGGACGTGGAACCGCGTCACGCGTATCATCATCACGAGATCCGAGCTGTCGCTGGTTTGGACGCCCCACGTGCCGAACCGCTCCTGCACGGTGGTCTTCAGGTAGCTCGGGAGATGGCCGGCATGGCGGATGCGGAACGTGTCATCGCCGGATCCGGTCCCCTCCCCGACGAGGTCCTTCGTCTTGATCTCGCGGACATCTTCGATAGCAATCGCGATCGGC
>JANMVW010000062.1:0-4247 GCA_031393555.1 Acidobacteriota bacterium | reverse complement strand
CGAGCCGACGCGGGCGCCCATGTCCTTCGCGAAGTCACGCTCGATCGAGATCTCGGCGCGCTCGGGGTCGCTCCAGAGTTTTCCTTCGACGACGACGTTGTCCTTGGGCAGCTCGTCGAGGTAGGTGAGGTTTTGCTCCCGTGTGAGGATCCACTTGCGGCGCCCTTCGTCGGGCCCCTTTTTCGCCAGCTCGGAGGCGGCGACGCCGTCGATCGAGACGAGGCGGGCGTTGACGATCGGGACGCCGCGGATCTCCGTCGCCCCGGCCTGCTCGAGAATCGCGCGTACGCGCGGCCACTGGCTCGATTGCATGTCGACGAGAAAGACGTTGGGGGCGTTTCGCGGAAGATCGGCGCGTAAACGCGACGTCAGCCCGCGATGGACGAGCGCGATGGCCACGACCACGAGCACGCCCAAGCCCAACGCGGTGACCGCGGGAAGCGTGCCGGCCCCCGGCCTCGCCAGAGCGGAGAGCCCGTGACGGAAGGTGACTCTCACGCGCTGTCGGGCGACCCGGGCGACGGCGCGCGTCACGAGCCATGCGGCGCCCGCGAGCACCCCTGCGGCGACGGTCATCCCGGCCGCGAATCCGGCGGCGATGCGCGCGGAGCCCGACTGAACGTACGCGGCGCCGAACACGCCCGCGAAAAGCGCGGCGACGACGACCGCGCGGGCGAACGGGCCGGAGGCCAGGGGCTCGGCGTCGCGGCGCAAAACGCGCAGCGGCGGAACGAGGCGAAGCGCCGAGAGGGGGGCGACGGAAAACAGCAACGCCACGCCGGTGCCCAAGGCCAACCCTCGCAACGCCGCTTCGGGCTGCCAGGCGTCGATCGCCACGGCGGGAAGGATGTCGGCGAGGAAACGGGGCACGATCGCCAGGATCGCGGTCGCAACGGCGACGCCCGCGAGGCTTCCGGCCAGGCCGAGAAACGCCGTCTCGACGGCGTAGAGCGCGACGATCTCGCGCGGTCGCACGCCGAGGCACTTCAGCACCGCGATCGCGTCGAACCGCGACCCGAGCCACGCGCGCACCGTTTGCGCGACGCCGATCCCGCCGAGGATGAGCGAGACCAGTGCCACGAGCCCGAGAAATCGCGACGCCCGCTTCAGCCCATCCCGGAGCGCGGGCTGGGCATCGGCGTAGGTCTGCACGCGCACTCCGGACGCTTCTGGAATCGCCGCGCGAAGGCTCTTGGCGGCCGCTTCCACGTCGGCGGCAACGGCACCGCTTCCGAGCTTGACGAGGACCACGCGATCGATGCGGCTTCCGAACGCCTCGAGTCCGGTGCGCTCGAATCCGGCGAGCGAGACCATCACGCGCGGCCCGAGCGTGAACGACACGTTGATCTTGTCGGGCTCCGAGATGATGCGCCCGCGCACGGTGAACTCCTGGCCTCCGATTTTGAGCGCGCTCCCCTCCGCGAGACCGAGCTTGTCCGCCAGCTCCGGAGCGACGAGCACGTCTTCCGGGCCGAGCAGGCTCGGAAGCGGTCGCGCCGGATCCGTTGCGACGGCGCCGTAGAACGGATAACCGTCCCCCACCGCCTTCAACAAGACGAGCGCCGAGGGTCCCGGCGCGCCGCCCGTGCCGGGGATCGACACCACGGTCGCCAACTCACGCAGGGAGGCCGCGCGCGCGCCGGGCTGCCCTGCCATGAGCGCCTCAACCGCCTGCGTGACGGCCGCCGGAAACGCTTTTTCGGCGCGCACCGAAAGATCGGCGGCGAGGAGGTTCCGGGCTTCCCGGCGCAATCCGCGATCGATGCCGTTCGATAGCCCGGCCACGGCCACGATGGCGGCCACGCCCACGGCGAGACACGCCGTGAAAAAGAGGATCTTCCCGGAGCCGCCGCGCGTCTCCCGCGCCATCAATCGCAAGGCGAGGGCGAGTCTCACAGGGCCGGCTCGAGAGCCGTCCGCTCCTCGCGCTCGATCCGGCCATCCCGCAGGTGGATCCGGCGATCGGCGAGTTTGGCGACGTCGGGGTCATGGGTCACGAGCACGAGGGTCGTGCCGTTTTCCCGGCGCAGCGCCAAGAGCGTGTCGAGCACGACTTGGCCCGTCACCCGGTCGAGGTTGCCGGTGGGCTCGTCGGCCAGTAGGATCGGTGGTCTCGGACCGAAAGCGCGCGCTAGAGCGACACGCTGCTGCTCACCGCCCGACAGCTGCGACGGGTAGTGGTGGCCGCGCGCTTCCAGTCCGACGGCCGAAAGGAGCTGTTCGGCGCGGGAGGCCGCATCGGGAGTTTCGGCCAGCTCGAGAGGAAGCAGGACGTTTTCCCGCGCGGTGAGGTTGGAGAGCAGCTGGAAGGACTGGAAGACGAAGCCGATCGTGCGACGACGCAAGAGCGCAAGATCGTCTTCCGAGAGATCCTGGATCTCGCGTCCGTCGAGGATGACCTGGCCTTCGGACGGACGATCGAGTCCGGCCATGAGAGCGAGGAGCGTGGATTTGCCGCTCCCCGAGGGTCCCAAGACGGCGACGAACTCGCCGGGGGCGATGGAGCAATCGATGCGATCGACGATGGTGAGCTGCCGCCCTCCCGAGGGAAGCCGGCGCGTGAGAGCCCGAAGCTGGATACGTGGCGTCGTCATCGCTCTGGTTTATCTCACCGTGGCGGCCCTCGCCAACGCCGGAAGCCAAGATCCGCTCGTGATTTTTCTCGGCGATAGCCTCACGGCGGGAAACGGTCTCCCCGCCGATGCCGCTTTCCCCGCTCTCGTTGCGGAGATGCTGAGCGAGAAGGGTAGGCCCATTCGCGTCGTCAACGCCGGCGTCAGCGGCGACACGACCTCCGGGGGGCTCGATCGCGTGGCCTGGCTGCTCGAGCAGAAACCCGACCTCCTCGTCGTCGGCCTGGGAGTGAACGACGCTTTCCGGGGGCAGCCGGTCGAGCGCATCGAATCCAACCTGCGCGCGATCGTCACGCGGGCGAGGGCGGCGGGCGCACGCGTCCTGCTTTTGGGCATGCGCGTCCCGACGAACTACGGTCCCGACTACACGGAGGCGTTCGCGGCGATCTACCCCCGCGTCGCCAAATCCGAGAAGGTGATCCTCATGCCCTTCCTGCTTGCGAGCGTGGGTGGCCATCCGGAGCTGAACCTGGACGACGGCATCCATCCGAATCGGGAAGGCCAACGCCTGGTCGCGACCAACGTGCTCGTTTACCTCGAACGCGCGTTGAAGGCGAAGCCGTGACCTCGCTGGCGTTGGCGCTGGCCGTCGCCCTCGCGGGCACGGCGGCGGCCCCCCACTACGACGAGGAGGCCTTGGCCGCTCTGGAATCGATGGACCAAGCGGCAACGGCCACGCGCGACTACACGATGCGGCTGGTCAAGCGCGAGCTGCGCGGCACCGTGCTCCAGCCGGAAGAGACGATCGACATCAAGTGGCAAAGGCCGCAGCGAATCTACCTTCACGAGCTCGCGGGGCCCCGGGAAGGTCAAGAAGTGCTCTACGCCCCGGGCTGGAACAAGAACCGGCTCAAGGTCCACAAAGGATCGTTCCCCGACTTCAACGTGAACTTGAATCCGTACGGCACGATGGCGATGGCGCAATCGCATCACCCGGTCCCCGAGGTGAGTCTCGTGCGCCTCGTGGGCCTCGTGCTCGACAATGTGCGCCTCGCCCGCGCGAGAAACGCCGGAAAACTCACCTTCGCAGGGCCGGAGACCGTGTTCGGCCGCAAGACCGTGAAACTCGAGGCGAAGTTTCCGGCAACCGGGAAGACGCCGACACTCGGCAAAGACGAGACGCTTTGGGACATCTCGCGGGCCACCGGCCAACCGATGTACGTGATCCTCCACGCCAATCGGGCGCGGCAATGGCGGCAGGCGGACCATCCCGAAAAAGGCGACTCCGTGATCGTTCCCGACTACTACGCCGGGCGCATGGTTTTGTGGATCGACGACGAGCTGCGGCTTCCGATCCAGATCGACCTTTACGATCACGAGGGGGCGCTCTACGAGCACTACGAGCACCACGACCTGAAGGTCAACGTCGGGCTGACCGGCGCCGACTTCGATCCCAAGAACCCCGCCTACCGCTTCTGACGGCGGGCGATCGCGAATCCGGCTACAATTCCCGCCATGAGCGACGGAGCCGAATCGACGTCCCAAGCGGTCACGCACAGCGTACGGGTCTCCGTGCGGGCCCGGTTCGTTCCGGAGCGATCGAACCCGAGCGATAACGAGTGGTTCTTCGCCTACACGATCGAGATCGCCAACGAGAGCGATCGGACCGTCCAG